>DNXT01000214.1:0-438 GCA_003505795.1 Lysobacteraceae bacterium
ACGCCGCCGACGCGGCGATCCCGGCGCTGGCCGACAGCGACGCCGAGGCCTGGTCGGCGCTGCAGGCGCTGGTCGGCGACGACGGCGTGCTCGCGGTGCTGCTGCGCGAGCACCTGATCGAGCGCGTCGTCGTCATGGTCGACAACCTGCCGCAGCGGCGGATTCCGCGCCAGGCGCTGGCGATGCAGCCGCTGCCGGGCGAACTGCAGGTGCAGGACGGGCAGGGCGGCGGCGCGATCGCCGACCGCAACGCCGAGCGCTATCGTCCGTACGTGCAGGCCTTCACCCGGGTCGATCCCTCGGCGCTGGCCGCGGCCTACAAGCGGTTCTATCCGCTGTTCCAGCAAGCCTACGAGCAGCTCGGCTATCCGGACCGCTACTTCAACGACCGCGTGGTCGAGGTCATCGACCACCTGCTGCAGGCGCCAGCGCCGGCCG
>DNXT01000214.1:581-7988 GCA_003505795.1 Lysobacteraceae bacterium
TGCAGGCGCCAGCGCCGGCCGCGCCACTCGCGGTGGAGCCGGACGGGCGCGGCAAGTACCGCTTCGTCGATCCCTCGCTGGAGGCGCTGTCGGTCGGGCAGAAGGCCCTGGTCCGGCTGGGGCCGGAACAGCAGGCGCAGGTCAAGGCGCAGCTGCGGGCGATCCGCGCCGCGCTCGCCAACGGCTAGGTCGCGCGGCTGCGGCCGTGGCCGCGGACCGGTGCGGCAGGCGCCGGTCCGATGCCCGTCATGCCGCGTCCAGTTCCGGATAGTGGCGGAAGATGCCGCTGGTGTTGAACGCCAGGCGCCGTTCGGAGGCGAGATAGGCGGCGATGCGCGGGCGCTGCTCGACGCGCGCCTTCAGCGCGTGCAGCTTCGGCAGGCGCGGCCACAGGGTCTGCATGCGCCTGGGGAACATGTAGTCCAGCCCGGCGGCGACCTGGAACAGCGACAGGTCGACGTAGGAATGCTCGCGCAACGGATGCAGCCCGCCGCCCTGTTCGATCACGTCCTCGAAATAGCCGAGGAACTTGGGCAGGCGGTTCTCGCGCAGGTCTTCGGCCCGCCGCCGCGCCTCGTCCTTCTGGTCCTCGTAGTACAACCCGCTGGCGATGGGATGGTGGGTGTCGTGCACTTCCGCCACTAGGTCGGTGACGCTGAGCTGCAGTTGCAGCGCCTGCACCCGGCGCGACTCCGCCCCGGGCACCAGCCCCAGCGGCGGGCCGAGGTAGTGCAGGATGTTGGCGACGTGGGCGACGACCACGCGGCCGGCCTTGAGGAACGGCGGCGCGAACGGCCGCGCGCCGTCCTCCTGTCCGTCCAGGAACGTGTCCATCACCGCGTCGCCCTGCTCGCGCGCGACATCGGTGTAGTCGGCGCCGGCGTCTTCCAGCGCCAGGCGGACGAACTCGCCGCGGCCCTG
Organism: Lysobacteraceae bacterium; assembly: GCA_003505795.1. GTDB lineage: Bacteria > Pseudomonadota > Gammaproteobacteria > Xanthomonadales > Xanthomonadaceae > UBA8801. The sequence goes on from DNXT01000214.1 coordinate 1,503, forward strand.
GATGCCGGTCCAGTAATAGAGCTGGTAGTGCATGCATTGCTCCCGTCGAGGCCCGCCGTACAGGCTAGGGCAGCGGCCGGCAGCGATGCGTGAGCGCGGCGTTGCCGCCCGGTGACCGTCAGTCCGGGTGCCGCAGCGCTTCCGGCTGCGCCAGCAGCCAGTCGAGCTTGCGCGGCCTGGGCTGCTGCTTGAGCTGCCACTCCGCCCGCGAGGCGGCGGCGCGGTCGGGATAGCGGCAGCTGGCCAGCACCCGCAGCGGCGGGTTGGCACGCGTGTAGCGCGCGCCGGTGCCGCGCTCGTGCGCGCGGTAGCGCGCCTCCAGGTCGTTGGTGATGCCCGCGTAGTAGCTGCCGTTGCGGCACAGCAGCAGGTACAGGTGCCAGGAAGTGGTGCGCATGCGGGCATTATCGCGCCGGCACCGGCCCCTGCGGCAGGGAGGTCCGGCCCGGCGTGAATGTCCGCGGACCGCCCGCGCATCGATCCGGCCGGGAACTCGCGCAAGCCGGCGTGTCCGCGCCGCGGCCATCCGCCGCATGCCCTTGAAACCCTTCCGCAAAGCCGCATCTGACGGTTATCGCCGGGTCGTCCGGCCACTTCGAACGAGAGGACTTCCCGATGCGGATGGACAAGCTCACCTCGCGTTTCCAGCAGGCGCTGGCCGACGCGCAGTCGCTGGCCGTGGGACGCGACCACAACATCATCGAGCCGGTGCACGTGCTGACCGCGCTGCTGGACCAGGCCGGCGGCAGCACCCGGCCGCTGCTGGCCCAGGCCGGCGTCAACGTGCCGGTGCTGCGCGAGCGCCTGGCCGAGGCGCTGGACAAGCTGCCGAAGGTATCCGGCCAGGAAGGCAACCTGTCGATCGGCAACGACCTGACCCGGCTGCTCAACCAGACCGACAAGCTGGCCCAGCAACACGGCGACCAGTTCATCGCCAGCGAGTGGTTCGTGCTGGCCGCGGTCGACGACGGCGGTGCGCTCGGGCTGGCGCTGCGTGCCGCCGGCGCCGACCGGAAGAAGGTCGAGGCCGCGATCGACAAGCTGCGCGGCGGCGAGACCGTGCAGTCGGAGAGCGCCGAGGACCAGCGCCAGGCGCTGGAGAAGTTCACCATCGACCTCACCGCGCGCGCCGAATCCGGCAAGCTCGATCCGGTGATCGGCCGCGACGAGGAGATCCGCCGCACCATCCAGGTCCTGCAGCGCCGCACCAAGAACAACCCGGTGCTGATCGGCGAGCCGGGCGTGGGCAAGACCGCGATCGTCGAGGGCCTGGCCCAGCGCATCGTCAACGGCGAGGTGCCCGAGGGCCTGCGCGGCAAGCGCGTGCTGAGCCTGGACATGGGCGCGCTGATCGCCGGCGCCAAGTTCCGCGGCGAGTTCGAGGAACGCCTGAAGGGCGTGCTCAACGACCTGGCCAAGAACGAGGGCCAGATCATCCTGTTCATCGACGAGCTGCACACCATGGTCGGCGCCGGCAAGGCCGACGGCGCGATGGACGCCGGCAACATGCTCAAGCCGGCGCTGGCCCGCGGCGAGCTGCACTGCATCGGCGCGACCACGCTCGACGAGTACCGCAAGTACATCGAGAAGGACGCCGCGCTGGAGCGCCGCTTCCAGAAGGTGTTCGTCGGCGAGCCGACGGTGGAGGACACCATCGCGATCCTGCGCGGGCTCAAGGAGCGGTACGCCGTGCACCACGGCGTGGAGATCACCGACCCGGCGATCGTCGCCGCGGCGACCCTGTCCAACCGCTATATCACCGACCGCCAGCTGCCGGACAAGGCGATCGACCTGATGGACGAGGCCGCCTCGCGCATCCGCATGGAGATCGATTCCAAGCCGGAGGAACTGGATCGCCTGGAGCGCCGCCTGATCCAGCTCAAGATCCAGCGCGAGATGCTGAAGAAGGAAAAGGACGAGGCCTCGCAGAAGCGCCTGGCCGACCTGGAGGCGGACATCGGCACGCTCGAGCGCGAGTTCTCCGACCTCGACGAGATCTGGAAGTCGGAGAAGGCCGCGCTGCAGGGCGCGACCAAGATCAAGGAGCAGATCGAGCAGGCGCGGGTCGAGCTGGAGGCGGCGCAGCGCCGCCAGGACTACGCCAAGATGAGCGAGATCCAGTACGGCCTGCTGCCGCAGCTGGACAAGCAGCTGGCCGCGGCCAACGAGGCCGAGCAGCACGACTTCAAGCTGGTGCAGGACCGCGTCACCGACGAGGAGATCGCCGAGGTGGTGTCGCGCTGGACCGGGATCCCGGTCAGCAAGATGCTCGAGGGCGAGCGCGACAAGCTGCTGCGGATGGAGGACGTGCTGCACGAGCGCGTGGTCGGCCAGGAAGAGGCGATCAAGGTCGTGTCCGACGCGGTGCGGCGCTCGCGCGCCGGCCTGTCCGACCCGAACCGGCCGAGCGGCTCGTTCCTGTTCCTGGGCCCGACCGGCGTCGGCAAGACCGAGCTGTGCAAGGCGCTGGCCGAGTTCTTGTTCGACAGCAGCGACGCGATGATCCGCATCGACATGAGCGAGTTCATGGAGAAGCATTCGGTGGCCCGCCTGATCGGCGCGCCTCCGGGCTACGTCGGCTACGAGGAGGGCGGCTACCTGACCGAGGCGGTGCGGCGCCGGCCGTACTCGCTGATCCTGCTCGACGAGGTCGAGAAGGCGCACTCGGACGTGTTCAACATCCTGCTGCAGGTGCTCGACGACGGCCGCCTCACCGACGGCCAGGGCCGCACCGTGGACTTCCGCAACACCGTGATCGTGATGACCTCCAACCTGGGCTCGCACCAGATCCAGGAGCTGAGCGGCGACGATTCGCCGGAGGCCTACACCCAGATGAAGGCGGCGGTGATGGGCGTGGTGCAGGCGCACTTCCGCCCGGAGTTCGTCAACCGGCTCGACGACATCGTGGTGTTCCATCCGCTCGACAAGCAGCAGATCAAGCAGATCGCCAAGATCCAGATGGCGGGGCTGGAGAGGCGGCTGGCCGAGCGCGGGTTGAAGATCGGCATTTCGGACAAGGCGTTCGAGCTGCTCGGCAACGTCGGCTTCGACCCGGTCTACGGCGCGCGGCCGCTCAAGCGCGCGATCCAGGCGCAGCTGGAGAATCCGCTGGCGCAGAAGATCCTGTCCGGCGAGTTCCTCAGCGGCGATACGGTGAAGGTCGATGCCGAGGGCGGGAGGCTGGTGTTCGCCAAGGGCTGAGCCGGCGCCGCCGCGGACGTGATGCAGACGATGCCGGCGTTCGCGCCGGCATTTTCTTGCACCTGCTATCTGGCGCCTGTAGGAGCGACTTCAGTCGCGACGAGGCCTGCCCGACAGCCACGACGAGGCCTGCCCGAGGTCTCGAACCTTCGCGAGGGAATCCTGTGGGAGGGACTCCGGTCCGCACCGCAGAGGAACCGGCAAGCCCTTGCTCCTTGTGGGAGGGACTTCAGTCCCGACAGGCTTTACCGGTCGGCTGCCGGAGCCGCCTTCCCCTTGCAGGTATTTCAATGCAACGGAGAGGCTTTCCGCCCTTCGGGTTTTCCCCGCCGCCTCCATCCCGGGACCCCGGCTTCTGCTACCATGCGCGCCCCTGAGGTGACTGCCGGCATGCCGGCGGTTTAAACGGGAATCCGGTGCGCGGTTCGCCTTGGCGAGCGCAATTCCGGAGCTGCCCCCGCAACGGTGGGCGAGGACACGATCCGCACGCAACGCCACTGTGCCGCCTGGCATGGGAAGGCGCGGACCGGAAGGCGCAGGCCTTCACTCGCGAGCCCGGAGACCGGCCCCAGGGTTCTGACCCGGCACGCGGTGGGCGTGGCCATGGACGCTGCCGCTGCCGCGGTCGGCGGCTATCGCCCTGTTCCTGCGCCCGCCGGATTCCCCACGTGTCCGCGCGGGTAGGCGCGGTTCCAGGAGCCCTCCACGATGTTCGTCCCCGCCGTTTCGCCGCGCCGCGCGATGCTCGCGCTCGCCCTTTCCTCGATCGTCGCGCCGGTCCTGGCTGCCGATGCCACCGACCTGGGCCAGGTCGTGGTCACCGCCAGCCGCACCGCGCAGACCCAGGACCAGACCCTGGCCCCGGTCAGCGTGATCGACCGCGCCGAGATCGAGCGCCGCCAGGTCGCCTCGCTGCCGGACCTGCTGCGTGGCGAGGCCGGGGTGTCGCTGGCCAGCAACGGCGGTCCCGGCAAGGCGACCTCGCTGTTCCTGCGCGGCACCGAGTCGGACCACGTGCTGGTGCTGATCGACGGCGTGCGCGTCGGCTCGGCCACTTCCGGCGGCGCGGCGCTGCAGGACATCCCGCTCGAGCAGGTCGAGCGGATCGAGATCGTGCGCGGCCCGTTCTCCAGCCTGTACGGCTCCGAGGCGATCGGCGGCGTGATCCAGGTCTTCACCCGGCGCCCGCAGGGCCCGTTCGCACCGACCTTCAGCGCCGCCGCCGGCAGCGACAACGCGCGCCGCTACAGCGCCGGCGTGGCCGGGCGCAGCCAGGGCGTGGACCTGGGCGAGCACGGCGGCTGGTATTCGGTCAACGCCGTGCACGACGAGACCGACGGCATCAACGCCTATCTCAATACCGCCTCCGGCTCCTACGACCCGGACCGCGACGGCTACCGCAACGACTCGCTGAGCGTGCAGGGCGGCTGGCGCTTCAACCGCCAGTGGGACGCCGACGCGCAGGCGCTGCGCGCGCAGAGCCGCAACGAGTACGACGGCAGCGCCCTCGGCGGCAACCTGTCCAAGGGCGTGCAGCAGGTGGCCGGTGCGCGCGTGCGCTACGCGCCGAGCCAGACGCTCAAGTTCACCGCCAGCGCCGGTTCCAGCCAGGACCTGAGCGATGCCTATTACGACGGCGCGTACCTGTCCACGTTCGACACCCGCCGCGCGCTGGGATCGCTGCAGGCCGACATCGGCGCCGGCCCCGGCCTGCTCACGGTCGGCTTCGACTGGCAGCGCGACCGCATCGCCAGCAGCGAGGCCTATGCCGAGGACACCCGCATCAACCGCGGCGGCTTCGCGCAATGGCAGCAGGGCTTCGGCGCGCAGTCGCTGCAGGCCAGCGTGCGCCGCGACGACAACAGCCAGTTCGGCGGCGAGACCACCGGCAGCGTGCTGTGGGGCTGGGACTTCGCCCAGGGCCTGCGCCTGACCGCCAGCTACGGCACCGCGTTCAAGGCACCGACCTACAACGAGCTGTACTACCCCGACTACGGCAACCCGCTGCTGCAGCCGGAAAGCTCGCGCAGCGTCGAGCTGGGCCTGCGCGGCGAGCACGCCTGGGGCGACTGGTCGCTCAATGCGTTCCAGACCCGGGTCGACGACCTGATCGCCTACGACGCCACGCTCGGTCCGTTCGGCGGCCCCAACAACATCGACAAGGCGCGCATCCGCGGCGCGGAGGCCGGTTACGACACCACCGTCGCCGGCTGGGCGCTGCGTGCCCGCCTGACCTGGCTGGATCCGCGTGCCGATGGCGGCGGCAACGACGGCCGCTGGCTGCCGCGGCGCTCGCGCCAGAGCGGGCGCGTCGATGCCGACCGCAGGTTCGGCGACTTCAGCGTCGGCGCCAGCGTGTACGCCTCCGGCGAGCGCTACGACGATCTGGCCAATGCCAACCGGCTGCCGGGCTACGGGCTGCTCGACCTGCGCGTGGCCTACCAGGTCGGCAGCGCGTGGAACGTCGGCCTCAGCGCCAACAACGTGTTCGACCGCGACTACCAGACCGCGCGCTGGTATGCGCAGCCGGGCCGCAACTACCTGCTGACCCTGCGCTACCATCCGCAGCAATGAGTTCCGTTCTCCCGGATGCGGGAGAACGTGGCGCGCAATACCGGACGGGGGCGGGCGCCGCGAGCGCCCCCTTCCGCCTTCCGGGCCCCTTCCCCCGCCAGCGGGGAAGGGGGCCTACGCACTTGCCGAGGAGTCCTCGATGAAATTCCTGTCCCGCCCGGCCGACACCGGCCTGCTCGTCGCGCTGATGGTGGCGATGACGGCCACGCGCTTCCATCACCTCGGCAGCGCGCTGCACCTGCCGGACGCCTCGATGGCGGTGTTCTTCCTCGGCGGCCTGTACCTGCGCCGCTACGCCTTGTACGCGCTGCTGCTCGCGCTGGCGGCGGCGATCGACTACGTGGCGATCCGCCAGCAGGGACTGGATTTCTTCCAGCACTACTGCGTGACGCCGGCCTATGGCTTCCTGCTGCTGTCCTACCTGGCGCTGTGGACGGGCGGACGCCTGTGCGCACGCTGGAAAGATGCCCGTGCCGGGACGCTGGCGCGGGTCCTGCTGGGCGGGGTGATCGCCGCCAGCGTGTCGTTCCTGATCTCCAACGGCGCCTTCTACTGGCTGGGCGGGCGCTATCCGGACCCGCACTGGGCCCAGTACGTGGAGCGGGCCTGGCAGTGGGGGCCGCTGTTCGTGCGCACCACGGCGTGCTACATCGCCGTCGCGCTGGCCGTGCAGTTCGTGCTGGCGCGCCGGCGCACGCCGCGGCCCGCGCC
>DNXT01000307.1:0-7003 GCA_003505795.1 Lysobacteraceae bacterium
TCGGCCAGCGCCGGCTCGTCGACGATGCCGCCGCGGGCGATGTTGACCAGGGTCGCGGTCGGCTTCATCTTCGCCAGCGCGGCGGCGTCGATGATGTGGTGGTTCCGTGCCGTATACGGCAGCACCAGCACCAGGTGGTCGGCCTGCGCCAGCAGCTCGTCGAAGCCGACGTAGCGCGCGCCGAGCGCGTGCTCGGTGGCCTCGGGCAGGCGCGAGCGGTTGTGGTACAGCACCTTCATGCCGAAGCCGTGGTGGCCGCGGCGGGCGATGCCCTGGCCGATCCGGCCCATGCCGAGGATGCCGAGCGTGGCACCGTGGATGTCGGCGCCGAGCATGGTCTGGAACGACCACTGGCCCCAGCGGCCCTCGCGCAGCCAGCGCTCGGATTCGGTGATGCGGCGCGCGGCGGCCATCAGCAGCGCGAAACCGAGGTCGGCGGTGGTCTCGGTGAGCACGTCGGGGGTGTTGCTGGCGAGGATGCCGGCGGCGCTGAGCGCGGCGACGTCCAGGTTGTTGTAGCCGACGCCGACGTTGGCGATCGCGCGCAGTTGCGGCGCATGGGCGATCTCGGCGGCGCCGATGCGCTCATTGAGGGTGACCAGCGCGCCGTCCAGGGGGGCCAGCCGTTGGGCCAGCAGCTCCGGCGAATACGTGGTCACCTCGGCGGTGGTGGTCAGCTCGAAATGCTGGCCGAGCCGCTCGACGACGTCGTCGAACAGCGGCTGGCTGACCCACACCCGTGGCCGCGGCTCAGCCATCGACGCTGCCGGGGATGCGCGGCGACACGTCGCCGACGTCGCCGCACTGCGCGCGGTGGCGCAGCGCCTGGTCCATCAGCACCAGCGCCACCATCGCCTCGGCGATCGGGGTGGCGCGGATGCCCACGCACGGGTCGTGGCGGCCGGTGGTGACCACCTCGACCGCGTTGCCGTCTACGTCCACCGTGGCACCAGGCAGGCGCAGGCTGGAAGTGGGCTTGAGCACGATCGAGGCGGTGATGGGCTGGCCGGTGGCGATGCCGCCGAGGATGCCGCCGGCGTGGTTGGACAGGAATCCTTGCGGGCTGATCAGGTCGCGGTGCTCGGTGCCCTTCTGCGCGGCGCTGGCGAAGCCGTCGCCGATCTCCACGCCCTTGACCGCGTTGATGCTCATCAGCGCCGCGGCCAGTTCGCCGTCGAGCTTGCCGTAGATCGGCTCGCCCCAGCCCGGCGGCACGCCGTCGGCGACCACGTCCACGCGCGCGCCGACCGAATCGCCGGACTTGCGCAGCGCGTCCATGTAGCTTTCCAGCTCGGCCACCTGCGCCGCGTGCGGCCAGAAGAACGGATTGTCCTCGACCGCGCTCCAGTCGAAGCCGGCCGGGCGCAGCTCGCCCAGCTGCGACAGGAAGCCGCGCACGCTGACGCCGTAGCGCTGCCGCAGCCATTTCTTGGCGATCACCCCGGCGGCCACGCGCATGGTGGTCTCGCGCGCCGAGGAACGCCCGCCGCCGCGCGGGTCGCGGATGCCGTACTTCTGCCAGTAGCTGTAGTCGGCATGGCCCGGGCGGAACTGCGCGGCGATGTTGCCGTAGTCCTTGCTGCGCTGGTCGGTATTGCGGATCAGCAGCGCGATCGGGGTGCCGGTGGTGCGGCCCTCGTAGACCCCGGACAGGATCTCGACCTCGTCGGCCTCGCGCCGTGCCGAGGTATGCCGGCTCTTGCCGGTGGCGCGGCGCTGCAGGTCGTGGGCGAATTCCTCGGCGGCGATCTCCAGCCCCGGCGGGCAGCCGTCGACCACGCAGCCGATCGCCGGCCCGTGCGACTCGCCGAAGGTGGTGACCGTCAGCAGCTTGCCGAAGGAATTGGAGCTCATCGCTGCGCGGCCAGCTCCGTGATGCGCGCGCTGTGCGCGATCAGCTCGCGGCACTCAACCGCGAAGATGCCCATCTGCCCGACCTTGAACTCGATCCAGGCGAAGTCCACTTCCGGCAGCAGCTTGACCAGGTGCCGCTCGGACTCGCCGACCTCGCAGATCAGCAGGCCGTCCTCGGACAGGTGGATCGGCGCGTCGCGCAGGATCTTCAGCACCAGGTCCAGGCCGTCGTCGCCGGCGCGCAGGCCCAGCTCCGGCTCGTAGGAATACTCGCGCGGCAGCGCGTCGGTCTCGGCGTTGGTGACGTAGGGCGGATTGGTGACGATCAGGTCGTAGTGGCGGCCGGTCAGGCCCTCGAACAGGTTGGACTTGAGCAGGGTGACGTTGTCGGCCAGCAGCCGCGCCTTGTTCTCGGCCGCCAGCGCCAGCGCCTCGTCGCTGATGTCCACGCCATCGACCTGCCAGTCCGGGTTGTAGTGGCCCATCGCGATCGCGATGCAGCCCGAGCCGGTGCACAGGTCCAGCGCGCGGCCGACGCCGCGCCCGGCCAGCCACGGCTCGAAGCCGGACTCGATCAGCTCGGCGATCGGCGAGCGCGGCACCAGCGCGCGGCGGTCGCTCTTGAAGCTCAGCCCGGCGAACCAGGCCTCGCCGGTCAGGTAGGCGGCCGGCACGCGCTCGCTCACGCGCCGCTCGAACAGCGCCAGCACCTGTTCCTTCTCGCTGCGCAGCAGCCGCGCCTGGCCGTAGGCCGGGCCCAGGTCGTGCGGCAGGTGCAGGGTGTGCAGGACCAGCTGGGTGGCCTCGTCCAGCGCGTTGTCGTAGCTGTGGCCGAAGGTCAGCCCCGCTTCGTTGAAACGGCTGGTGCCGTAGCGGATCAGGTCGATGATCGTGTGCAGTTCGTCGGCCGCGGCGGCAGTCATGGCAACAGCTGGAGGAGGTCGGCCCCCGATTATAGAGGCCCGATCGGTATCATGAGCGTCCGTTGCAGTGGAAACCTCCATGTTCAACCGTAATTTCGGCATCGTGGTGCTGGTCGCCCTGGCCGCCGGGCTGGGGCTGGTCCTGGCGCAGAAGTTCTTCGGCGGCAGCGCCGCCTCGCCGTGGCCGCAGACCCGCGCGGTCACCTTCTACCCGCAGTCGCGCGCCCTGCCCGACTACAGCCTGCGCCAGTCCGACGGCACCCAGCTGGTCCCCGGCGAGCTCAAGGGCCACTGGACCCTGGTGTTCCTCGGCTTCACCTTCTGCCCGGACGTGTGCCCGACCACGCTGGCGGACCTGGCGATCGCGCAGAAGCAGTGGCAGGCGATTCCCGAAGGCGTGCGCCCGCGGGTGCTGTTCGTCTCGGTCGACCCGGACCGCGACCCGCCGGCGCGGCTGGGCGAGTATGCGCATGCCTTCCACAAGGACACGCTGGCGGCCACCGCCGACGTGCCGTCGCTGGAGCGCTTCGCCACCGCGCTCGGCTTCGTGTTCCAGAAGGTCCCCGGCAAGCACTTCGACGAGAACCCCGACGACTACAGCATGGACCACTCCGCCGGCATCGCCGTGCTCGATCCGGACGGCCGCCTGGCCGGCCTGATCCGCCCGCCACTCGACCCGCAGGCGATCGCGGCCGATTTCGCGCAGCTGACCAGGGTGACCGCGCCGTGAGCCTGGTGACCTCGCTGAGCTACGTGCTGCCGCACCGCCTGCTGTCGTCGCTGGCGCGGCGCCTGGCCTACTCGACCCGCCCCGCGCTCAAGCAGTGGCTGATCGACACGGTCACCCGCCGGTTCGGGGTGAACCTGGCCGAGGCCGCGCAGCCGGACCCGCGGGCTTACCCCAGCTTCAATGCATTCTTCACCCGCGCGCTCAGGCCCGGCGCGCGCGTCGCCGACCCGGACCCGTCGGCCCTGCTGATGCCGGCCGACGGCCGCATCAGCCAGCTCGGCCGGATCGAAGCCGGCCGCATCTTCCAGGCCAAGGGCCAGGCGTTCAGCGCGGCCGAGCTGCTCGGCGACGAGGCCGCGGCGGCGCCGTTCGCCGACGGCCTGTTCGCCACCGTGTATCTGTCGCCGAAGGACTACCACCGCGTGCACATGCCGTGGACCGGCACCCTGCGCGAGACCGTGCACGTGCCGGGACGCCTGTTCAGCGTCGGCCCGGACGCGGTCCGCAACGTGCCGCGCCTGTTCGCGCGCAACGAGCGCCTGGTCTGCCATTTCGACACCGACTTCGGCCCGATGGTGCAGGTGATGGTCGGCGCGCTGCTGGTGTCGGGCGTGGAAACCGTGTGGAGCGGCGTGGAGATCCCGGCCTACGGCGACCGCATCGCCCGCAAGGACTGGCGCGGCAAGGGGATCGTGCTGGAGAGGTTCGCGGAGATGGCGCGCTTCAACTACGGCTCCACCGTGATCGTGCTGCTGCCGCCGGGCGTGGCGGCGTTCGACCCGGCCTTGAAGGCCGAGAGCCCGACCGTGCTCGGCCAGGTGCTGGCGAAGCGGCTGGATCGTTGACGCGCGGCGAGTCCGGCCGATCCCGCGAGGGCTTCTTGTGGGAGGGGCTTGGGCCCCTTCCATGCCAGCTTCCACGTCCGGCATCCGCCTTTCGTAGGAGCGACTTCAGTCGCGACGGGGCCTTACCGGGAAAGTTCCGCCGCGACTGAAGTCGCTCCTAAACGACGGGATTCTTGCCCCTTACCTGTCGCAGCCCTGCAGCTTCAGCGTCTGCCCCGGCTTGAGCGCGTAGCCCGGCGCCTTCAGCCCGTTGGCCCGGGCCAGCTCCTTGACTTCGCACTGGTACTTCTGCGCGATGCGGCCGAGCGTGTCGCCCTTGGCGACCTTGTAGCTGCGTACCTGGCTGGCCTTGGGCCTGGCCGGCGCCGGCCGCCCGGTCGCGACCGTGGTCGGCACGCCCGGCATCGGCATGGCGTCGCCCACCGCGACGTTGCCGGTGTATTCGGGCGCCGCGCCGCGCACGATCGCCGCGTTGAGGTCGGCGGTGATCAGCGTCCGCGCCAGGTCGGCGCGCGGCCCGCTCACGCAGTAGCGGTTGTAGAGCCCGACGATGCGGGTATTGGCGTTGATGGTGACGCCGGCCGGAATCCAGCCGTCGGCCTCGTAGCGCGGATTGAGGTTGCGCAGCACGCGCATGTAGCCGTCGCGGGTGCCGGCGCTGCCCAGGCAGATGGTCAGCTCGTAGATCGTGGTCGACTTGGCCAGCTTCAGCGTCGCCGGCTGCGCCGCGATCCTGGGGAACTCCACCCCGTACTGGCGCGGGTGCAGGAAGATCCAGGCCGCGGCGATCACCATCGGCACGTAGTCCTTGGTCTCGGCCGGGAACTGGTTGTAGACCGACTGCTCCCAGAATCCGCGCCCGCCGGACTGGTTGAACACGCGCGCGGCGCGGCCCTCGCCGCCGTTGTAGGCGGCCAGCGCCAGCTCGATGTTGCGGTTGAGTTCGCCCATGCGCTCGTTGAGGTAGGCGGCGCTGGCCTCGGCCGCGCTGCGCGGATCGAAGCGCGTGTCGAAGCCGCTGCCGTCGGGGCCCAGCCCGAAGCGGCGGGCGGTGGCCGGCATGAACTGCATCAGGCCGGCCGCACCGGCACGCGAACTGGCGTGCACGCGGCCGTTGGACTCCTTGGCCATGATCCCGAACAGCAGCGCCTCGGGCAGCCCGCGCTTCTCCCATTCCGGCCACATGACCGCGCGCAGGTTCTGGTAGTTCTCGTAGCTTGTCAGCAGCGCCGGGCGCATGTCGGTCAGCCAGCGGCGGATGCCGGCCTGCACCGCCGGGTTGTACTGGACCATGTTGTCGAACGCATGGTGCTGGTCGTTGAGCAGGCTGGCCGCGCGCGCGGCCTCCGGCACGTCGGCCTCGAGCGGCGCGACATGGTCCGGGTCGGCCTGCAGCAGGGCTTCGTCGTCTTCCGGGTCGTCGGCCGCCGGCGCCTCCGCATCGGCATTGGCCTTGAGCAGGCGCTTGTAGGCGGTGAGCAGGGTCGGCGTGGAACAGCCGCGCTGCTTGATGCAGGCGTCGATCACGTCCTCCATGTCCTCCAGCGCGGCATCGGCCTCCTGCTGGCCCTTGGGATCGGCGTTGTGCACCAGCACCAGCGCGGCGCGGTAGCGTTTTTCCGCCGCCCCCATGCGCTGTTCGAGGGCGGCGACCTTGTCGTCGCGGGAGGCCGCATGCGCGGCGGGAAGCAGGGACAGCAGCAGCGCGGCGGCCAGGATCGACCGGGGACGCAGGACGGGACAAGGAAGCGGCATTTTCAGCGGCGGCGGCGATAAAGACAGCCAGGGTAGCCGCCGCCGTCGCGCCGGAGCAAGGCGAGCCGCGCGCCGGGACAGTCCGCAGTTAGGCGCCGTCGCCCGTTCCTACCCCGGCGGGCCCGGCGCGGCCTGCCCGGAAATGGAGCGCAGGCCCCGGAGCGCGCCATCCCCATGAGGGGGGCGCGCAACGGTGCGGAGCCGGCAAGGCGACGCCGCGCGGCGCCGGTTCCGTGCTGGCGACCACCGACGCATCTCGTCTAAAGGGCCGTGACACGCTCTAGAATCCGGCGATCCCAACACGAGTGCAGCCATGGACCCGATCCTGCTTGGCAAAGGCATCACCGACGACATCCCGGTCCGGCTCGATCCGCGCTTCGGCAACCGCCACGGCCTGGTGGCCGGGGCCACCGGCACCGGCAAGACCGTGACCCTGATGACGCTGGCCGAGGGCTTCTCGCGGATCGGCGTGCCGGTGTTCCTGGCCGACGTGAAGGGCGACGTGGCCGGGCTGGCGGTCGCCGGCGACGGCGGCGAGAAGCTGCTGCAGCGCGCCGCCGAGATCGGCGTGGCCGACTACGCCCCCGGCGCCAGCCCGGTGGTGTTCTGGGACCTGTACGGCAAGCTCGGCCATCCGGTGCGCACCACGGTCAGCGAGATGGGGCCGACCCTGCTGGGGCGCATCCTCGAGCTCAACGACACCCAGGCCGGCGTGCTCGACATCGTGTTCAAGCTGGCCGACGACCGCGGCCTGCTGCTGCTCGACCTGGACGACCTGCGCGCCCTGCTCGCGCTGATGGTGGAGGACCGCAAGGAGATCTCCACCGAATACGGGCTGGTCAGCGCGCAGTCGGTGGCGGCGATCCAGCGCGCCCTGCTGCGGCTGGCGCAGGACG
>DNXT01000307.1:7155-7884 GCA_003505795.1 Lysobacteraceae bacterium
TGCTGCGGCTGGCGCAGGACGGCGGCGAAGGCTTCTTCGGCGAACCGGCGCTGGAGCTGAACGACATCATGCGCACCAGCCCCGACGGCCGCGGCGTGATCGGCATCCTCGCCGCCGCGCAGCTGGTGCTGAAGCCGCGCCTGTACTCGACCTTCCTGCTGTGGCTGCTGTCGGAGCTGTTCGAGCAGTTGCCGGAGGTCGGCGACCTGGACAAGCCCAGGCTGGTGTTCGTGTTCGACGAGGCGCACCTGCTGTTCGACGACGCGCCGCCGGCGCTGGTGCAGCGCATCGAGCAGGTGGTGCGGCTGATCCGCTCCAAGGGCGTGGGCGTGTACTTCTGCTCGCAGTTCCCCGACGACGTGCCCGGCAACATCCTCGGCCAGCTCGGCAACCGCGTGCAGCACGCGCTGCGCGCCTACACCCCGCGCGACCAGAAGGCGGTCAGGACCGCCGCCGAGACCTTCGTCGCCAATCCCAGGCTGGACGTGGCCAAGGCCATCTCCAGCCTCGGCACCGGCGAGGCGCTGGTGTCCACGCTGCAGGACAAGGGCGTGCCGACGCCGGTGCAGCAGACCCTGATCGCCCCGCCGCGCTGCCGGATGGGCGCGATCAGCGAGGCCGAGCGCGCCCGGGTCCGTGCCGGCAGTCCGATCGGCGGCCGCTACGACACCGCGGTCAACCGCGAGTCGGCGGCGGAAATGCTGGCCCGCCGCGTCGAGCGCGCCAGCG
>DNXT01000306.1:0-254 GCA_003505795.1 Lysobacteraceae bacterium
CGCGCAGTCGTTGAACCGGCACTGCGCCGCCAGCGCCTCGATGTCGGCGAAGCCGCCCTCGGCCAGGTCCTCCTCGCCGGTCGGCTTGAGCTCGCGCATTCCCGGCGTGTCGATCAGGCACGCTCCGGAGGGCAGCGCCAGCAGCGCGCGATGGGTGGTGGTGTGGCGGCCGCGCGAATCGTTCTCGCGAACGGTGTTGGTCTTCATCCTCTGCACCCCGAGCAGGGTGTTGGTCAGGGTCGACTTGCCGGCGC
>DNXT01000306.1:500-2746 GCA_003505795.1 Lysobacteraceae bacterium
CAGGGTCGACTTGCCGGCGCCGGAGGAACCGACCAGCACCGCGGTGCGGCCGGCGCCCAGCCACGGCGCCAGCGCCGCCACGCTGGCCGGGTCCTTGCCGTTGACCGCCAGCAGCGGGATGCCCTGCGCCGCCAGGTCCTCCAGCACCGCCAGCGCGTCCTCGCCGTACTCGGTCTGGTCGGCCTTGGTCAGCACCACCACCGGCGCCGCGCCGCCGCCGCCGACCAGCAGCAGGTAGCGCTCGATCCGGCGCGGATTGAAGTCGGCGTCCAGCCCGCAGACGATGAACACCGTATCGATGTTGGCGGCGATCACCTGCTGGTGGTAGTGCTCGCCGGCGGCGCCGCGCTTGATCGCGGTGCGCCGCGGCAGCAGCGCGACGATGCGCTTGCCTTCCATCAGCACCCAGTCGCCGACCGCCGCGCGCTCGTGGCTGGGGAAGCGCGGCCGCTGCCACTCCGGCAGCGACTCGGCCTTGAGGCTGGCCTCGGCCGAATCGGCGACCACGTAGCCGGAGCGGTGCTGCTCGACCACCCGTGCCGGCCGCGCCTGCGGGTGCTCGGCGAACAGCGCCTGCCAGGCCGGGGCTTCGGGCGCGTCGGGCCAGGGCCAGCCGATCCGGCGCAGCGCGGGGTAGTCGGGGGAAGCGTCGGTCATGGCGGGGATTCTACGGGGCCCATTGCCACACGGGGCGAAGCGGCGCGTGCGCGGCCGGGTATCGGTGGCCGGGGACGCCCCGGCGCAACCGGCTCCGTTCTACCTGCCGGCTTGCTCCGCCGCCGGGCGCGACGCGGAGGACTCGAGCTGCAGCGTCCACAGCCGGATCGCCTTCTGGCGCGCGGTGAAGGCGGTGACGTAGGCGTAGACCAGTCCGGCGCGGCCGTCGAGGAAGCCGCCGCGCAGCAGGTAACCGCGCCAGAAGCGCCAGGCCGGCGCCAGCACCAGCTGGCGCCAGGATGCGCGCCGGCCGCGCGCGTGCGCATGCTCGGCCATCATCTGCGCGTAGCGGCGGCCCTTCGCCAGCTGGTGCTCGAAGGAGCGGAACGGCAGGTGCAGCAGCTGGCCGCGCAGCGTCGCCACCGGGCCATCGACGCTGGCGCTCTCGTGCACCTCGCGCTCGCCGCGCCAGCCGCCGCGGCGGCGGTCGAACAGGCGCAGCTTGCGGTCCGGGTAGGCATTGCCGTGGCGCAGCCAGCGGCCGAGGTACCACGAGCGCCGCGCGAAGCGGTAGCCGGCGGCGCGTGCGAAGCCGGACGCGCGCTCGGCCAGGATCGCCTGCCGCAATGCCGCGTCCACGCGCTCGTCGGCGTCCACGCACAGCACCCAGTCGTGGGTGGCCTGCGCCACCGCGAACTGCTTCTGGCGGCGGAAGCCGTCGAACGGCCGCACCAGCACCCGCGCGCCCATGCTCGCGGCGAGCTCCCGGGTGGCGTCGCCGGAGCCGGAATCGACCACCACGATCTCGTCGCAGAACGCCAGCGAGGCCAGGCAGTCGCCGAGCCGGTCGGCCTCGTCGTGGGTGATGACGATCGCCGACAGCGGCGTGGGGTCACGTGGAGGTAATGGCATTGTCGTGACGGCCTGTCAGATTGCCGCATGCGGGGCGGCGGGGCATTCCACGGTATCGCCGCGATGTTTCCGTTCGTGCCGTCCCCGGTTCTTTTGTGAGTTCCCGCGACCCGACCAGCACGAACTTTCGGATGTGGGCCTTGGCCCCTCTCTCCTTGCCGAGCCTCCCGTCATGCCGCCAACTCCCGTCGCCAGCGTCGTGTTCACCACCTACAACCAGCCCGAATGGCTGGAGAAGGTGCTGCTCGGCTTCGCCGTGCAGAGCCGGCTCGACTTCGAGGTGATCGTCGCCGACGACGGCAGCGGCCGCGACACCGGCGATGCGATCGAGCGGCTGCGCCCTGCGCTGCCCTATGCGCTGCTGCACCTGTGGCAGCCGGACCGCGGCTTCCGCAAGTGCGAGGCACTGAACCGCGCGATCCTGGCCAGCCGCGCCGACTACCTGATCTTCACCGACGGCGACTGCATCCCGCGCCGCGACTTCGTCGCCACCCACCTGCGCCTGCGCGCGCCAGGGCGCTTCCTGTCCGGCGGCTACCACAAGCTGCCGATGGCCACCAGCCGCGCCATCGGTGCGGACGACATCGCCAGCGGCCGCTGTTTCGACCTGCGGTGGCTGCGCGCCCGCGGCATGCCCGGCTCGCGCCGCGACCTCAAGCTGGCCGCCGGCCCGCGCC
>DNXT01000450.1:0-5645 GCA_003505795.1 Lysobacteraceae bacterium
GGAACAGGCGCACGGCCAGCCGCTGCTCCAGCGCGGCGACCGCGGCGCTGATCGCCGAGGTCGACATGCCCAGCTCGCGCGCGGCGGCGCGGAAGCTGCCGCGACGGCTCACCGCCAGTACGGCATCGAATTCGGTCAGGCCGGTGCGGCGCATCGATTGTCCCGGTTTGCAGGATTGCCCATGCAGCATAACCCCGCTTATCCGGACGTTCCGCAATCTCCAGACTGATGGCCCCCCGTGTCTTCCGGAGTTCCCATGCGCCGCATCGAGCACATCTACATCGACGGGCGATTCGCCACCCCGCACGGCGAGGAGTGGTTCGACCTGTTCAATCCCGCCACCGAGCAGGTGATCGGCCAGGTGCGCCTGGCCGATGCCGAGGACGCGTGCCTGGCCATCGATGCGGCGCGGCGGGCGCTGCCGGCGATGGCGCGGACCGGGGTGGACGAGCGCCTGGACATGCTTGGCCGCATGCAGGCGGCGATGGAGCGCCACCACGACGAACTGCTCGAAGCGGTGCGCGTCGAATACGGCGCGCCGTATTCGCGATCGACCTGGATGACGCGTTTCGCCAGCGACGTGATCGGCCAGGCGATGACGGCGTTGCGCGGCTTCGCCTTCGAGCAACAGGCTGGCAGCGCCCGGGTGCTGCTGCAGCCGGTCGGCGTGGCGGGCCTGATCACGCCATGGAACAGCGATGCCGGCTTCATCTGCGGCAAGCTGGCGATGGCGCTGGCGGCCGGTTGCACCGCGGTGATCAAGCCCAGCGAGATGAGCGCCTGGCAGACCGAGGTGGTGGCCCGCGCCCTGCACGAGGCGCAACTGCCGCCGGGCGTGTTCAACATCGTCACCGGGCGCGGCGAGGTGGTGGGCGCGGCGATCGCGTCTTCGCCGCACGTGGCCAAGATCTCCTTCACCGGGTCCGGCATGGTCGGCAAGGCGATCTTGCGCGCCAGCGCCGACACGCTCAAGCGCGTCACCTTGGAACTGGGCGGAAAGTCGCCGAGCATCGTGCTCGACGATGCCGATCCGGCCACGGTGGTGCCGCAACTGGTGGCGGCGGGTTTCATCAACTCGGGCCAGGCCTGCATTGCCGGCACTCGCATCCTGGTACCGGCCGCGCGCCTGGCCGAGTACGAGGCCGCCATCGCCGCCGAGGTGGCGAAGACCCGGTCCGGCGACCCGGCCGATCCGGACACCGCGATCGGTCCGATGGTCAGTGCGCGGCAGTGGGAGCGCGTGCAGCGCTACATCCGTACCGGACTCGAGGAAGGCGCGCGCCTGCTCGCCGGCGGCGAAGGGCGGCCCGACGGCATGACGCGCGGCTGGTGCGTGCGCCCGACCGTGTTCACCGACGTGCGCAGCGACATGACCATCGCCCGCGAGGAAATCTTCGGCCCGGTGTTGTGCGTGCTGCCGTACCGGGACGAAGAAGAGGCCATCGCCCTCGCCAACGACACCGCCTACGGCCTCAACGCCTGGGTGTTCACCGCCGATACCGCGCGCGGCCAGGCGCTGGCCGCGCGCATCGAATCGGGCCGGGTGCTGGTCAACACGCTCGCGCACGAGCCGCAGGCGCCGTTCGGCGGCATGAAGCAATCCGGCCTGGGCCGCGAGAACGGCCGCTGGGGGCTGGAGTCGTTCCTGGAGGCGAAGACCGTGCTGGTGGGCTGAGGCCGCGCACGCAAGGATCGTCAACGAGGACGTGTTTTGCTGAGGCATGCCCGCATGCAGGCCAGGAAGCGCAATTGCATGTCATCCCGCGCAGAACGCCGGGCGAAGGTGCCGCCTGCGAGCCGTTGGTGATCCCGATGCCCGAGGGCAGGGCGGCCGATGCTTGCGCGCTCGTGAATCAGCCGGGCAAGCGAGCCTGCCCGCAATTTTCCGCCGCTAGCCAGCGGGCGGCTCCCAGAGCTCGACCTTGTTCCCCTCCGGGTCGATCACCCAGCCGAACCTGCCCTGTTCGGAGGAATCGGTCTTGTCGACGACGTCGCAGCCCTCGGCTCTGAGGGTGGACAGCAACGCGTCGAGATCGGCTACGCGGAAGTTGATCATGAACGAGGCGCTGCCGGGAGCCATGTAGGTCGTGTCTTCGGCAAACGGGCTCCAGATCGTCGTCCCCGGCTCGCTGCCGTCGCCGCCCCACTGGAAGATGGCGCCGTTCCAGTCGGCGACGTCGAGGCCCAGGTGGTCCCGATACCAGGCGCCGAGCGCGGCCGGGTCCTTGGCCTTGAAGAAGATGCCTCCGATCCCGGTTACTCGCTTCACTGATCTTCTCCGAATGTCGTGGTCAAGGATTGTTCTGCGACCTGGGATTTGAATCAGGTCGAGCCGCGAGGTGGCGTCGGCTAGGATGAATCGTCAGCCGCCGTCGCCACGATTGCACAGCCCGGCGGCTAATTCATCCGCCACGCGAGCGAACGCCCGCGGGCCATGCGATGCAGCGCCCACCCCGCAAAGCCTCCGAGCACGGCGGCTCCGCCGAAGCGGGCAGGACCGGCCAGGACGACGCCATGTCGACGAGGCTGGCCATGACGGCCGCGACAACAGCCGTCGCGCACAGGGCGCCGGCCAGGATAGGGAAGGCGTCCACACGCAGGATTCAGAGCGAACGGCCAGAAGTGCGCGCCGGCCACGAACAGCGTCCACACGGGGATCCACCCGGGATGTCCGAGGTACCGTTGAGCAGGTTCCGGCCACCCGCGACCAGCGCGGCCTCCAGCGCAATCACGGCCTGCCCATGCCTGGCGCGGTCGCTCGCCGCCCCATGGCGGCAACGATCGCGCCTCTGGGAGGAACGACACGAGCCGGGTCCTGTTCCAGCATGGCGGGATCCTTGGGTGAGACTGACGCCCGAATTAAGCCGACCCGCGAAGCGGGTTCGACTTGAATGGACTGATGGATGGCAGCCCGTACTCTTGCCGTACCGACCACGGACCCGGGCCAGGCTGCTCGATGAGGGTGATGGTGCGAAAGGTCGCTGTGAGGCCTGTAAGCACGGGCACGATCTCCGCAAGGTCATGGATGACGCCCGCCGCATTGCGTGGGTGCAGCAACGTGACGTGTGCGCCATGGGCGTTGGCCGACGATCCCAGGATGGCTTGCCGCAAGTGCTGATACTGCTCCATCCCGTGAGTCGGACGCAGCAGGACACACCCATCCGGGAGCACCTGCGGCTCACCAAACTGCATGGTGAGGGAGAACTCGCCAAGGCGCGCGAGGCGGCGGCCAAGCGCTTGCCAAGGAACCAGCTCATCGTCCCGGCAGAGCGTGACGTGCGCAGCGATGATGGCGTGCTGCCGTGGATCAAGCCTTTGCCTGATCGGCTCGACGATGGCGCGCTGATCGGGCGGCAGGAATAGCGTGAGTTGGCGTCTCATGAGCGGCGATGTTGTTGGTTCTGCCATCTGGCGTCCGAATCAAGCCGCGACGCGGCGCGGCGTCGGCTCGAATGAACGTCAGGGGATGTTCCGAGGCTCGCCACGATGCGCCGGCACCTTGTAGCACAGCGCGACCATGCCGCTTTTGTAGGCTTTGACCTCCGTCAGGTGCAGTGGTATGTCTCTGTCGAGCTTCTCGAAGAATGCGATGCCATCGCCGATCAATATCGGCAGGATCGAATAGCGCACCTCATCAGCCAGCCCGAGACAAAGGCATTCGCCGGAAACGGAGCCGCCTCCGGCAAACCAGATTGAACGAAAGCGCGGCCGCAGGCGCTCATTCACCAACTGCGCAAGATCGCCCGAGTGGAACTCGACGGTGTCCCTGGTTCGTGGCAGATCACGGGTAGTGAGGACAAAGGTGGGTTTGTCGCCGTACGCCCAGCCGAACCCCTTGGCTTCAAAGCCCAGCGCGGTTTCATAAGTCCGCGAGCCCATGACGTAGCAATCGATTGTTTCGAGAAACGCCTTGGCGAATTCCGGGTCCATGATGTCGCCGTCGGCGTACTCATCCGAGGTTTCGAGCCAATCGACACGTCCGTCCCTCCGAGCGATGAAGCCGTCGAGGCTGGCTGCCATGTGGATGGTCACGCGCGAATCGGAAGTTCCCATCGCTTTGCCTGCTGTGCTTGGAAGCTGCTTGGCCAGCCACGCCCCCGGGCGCGCTGCCCACCGGCCTGGGCAGCGCCGCCAGCGTGGCGGGTCGGTTGTCCTTGCGCGTTGTCCGCTGTTCCTGCTCCGCACGATAGCGCCGTTGTCCGGGAGCGTCAGCAGGGCCGGGCCGCGCCGGGGCGGGCTGCATCGACGTGACGCGCTTCCGGGTTGTCGGGAGCGGCTTTGCGCGGTCGGGCCCGATGTGCTGCGCGCAATCCGCCGGAAAGCCGGGACATGACCAATGGCCCGGTTTCAATCGATTTAAATTGTGATACTCAGGCATCTCGCGCCGTCCGGCGCCCGTGTCCGTCCTGGGAGGGAAGTCTTCATGGTCCGACCGTCGTTCATCGCCGCATCCGCCTTGCTGTTCGCCGCGCAGGCGCTCGCCGCAGACCCGGAGCCGGGCGCGGTGCCGGACCTGGCGGCCGAGGTGAATCCCTTCATCGGCACGACCAACGGCGGCAACGTGTATCCCGGGCCGACGATGCCGTTCGGCATGGTCGCCTTCAGCCCCGAACAGACCGCGCTGCCGGGCAAGCGCTTTGCGTTCGCCGCGCCGGGCGGCTACGAGTGGCGCGCCAATGGCGTGCGCGGTTTCAGCCTGACCCACGTCTCCGGCACCGGCTGCGCCGGCGCCAGTGGCGACATCCCGATCATGCCGGTGACGATCCCGGTGGAGATCTCGCCGTCGTCGGTGGAGGCGGGGATGCGCTATTCGAGCATCCTCGACCACGCCAAGGAGCAGGCCAGTCCCGGGGCGTACTCGCTGACGCTGGACAACGGCGTGGCGGTGTCGCTGGGCGCGAGCCTGCGCACGGCGGTGGGCCGTTTCAGCTTCCCCGACGGCAAGCCGGCCAACCTGCTGTTCCGCACCTCCGACAGCGAGGTGGGCAGCACCGATTCCAGCATCCGCATCGACGCGGCCTCGCGCACGGTCAGCGGCTCGGTGACCAGCGGCAACTTCTGCGGCTACCTGGCCGAGGACCGGCGCGAGAGCTATTACACGCTGCACTTCGTCGCCGAGTTCGACCAGCCGTTCCAGGTCGGCGGCACCTGGAAGGACGACGGCGTGCAGAACGGCGCCACCCAGGGCGGGGGCGGCACCAGCTACGGCACGCGCGGCCACCCGCCGGCGGGCAAGGGCGCGGGCGGATGGATCAGCTTCGCGCCCGGGCAGGCCGGGGCGGTGAACGTGCGCATCGGCATCTCCTACGTGGACGCGGCCGGGGCGCGCGCCAACCTCGACCAGGAAAGCCCGGCCGGCACCACCCTGGAAGCGACGCAGGCCGCCACGCGCGCGGCCTGGAACCGGACGCTGGGGCAGGTCCGCATCGACGGCGGCACGCCGGACCTGCGCACCGTGTTCTACACCGCGCTGTATCACGCCTTGCTCGAGCCTGGCCTCTACAGCGATGCCGATGGGCGCTATCGCGGCTTCGACGGCGCGGTGCACCGGTTGAGCGCAGGGCAGGGCGCGCAGTACGCCAACTACTCGGGCTGGGACGTGTACCGCTCGCAGCTGCAGCTGGTGACGTTGCTCGATCCGCAGC
>DNXT01000450.1:5863-6263 GCA_003505795.1 Lysobacteraceae bacterium
TGACGTTGCTCGATCCGCAGCGTGGCTCGGACATCGCGCAGTCGCTGCTCAACCAGGCCGAGCAGAACGGCGGGGTGTGGGACCGCTGGACGCACCTGACCGGCGCCACCGGGGTGATGAACGGCGATCCGTCGCCGCCGTCGCTGGCGGCGATCCACGCCTTCGGCGGCCGCTCGTTCGACCTGCAGCGTGCCTATGCCTCGTTGAAGCGGGCCGCGACCGTGCCGACCGAAAAGGACCTCAGCCGCAAGGGCTGCCCGATCCTGTGCGTGGGCCAGCGCCCGGGCCTGGACGCATGGCTGCGGCTGCACTACATGCCGGTCGGCGCGCCGGGCTGGGGCACGGCCTCGGACACGCTGGAGCTGGTCGCCGCCGAGTTCGGCCTGGCCGAGCTGGCCCG
>DNXT01000451.1:0-610 GCA_003505795.1 Lysobacteraceae bacterium
TGCAGGGCACGCGGGCGCCGGCCGCGCCGGTGCGCGAGCAGCATCAACGGGCGTCGGTCGGTCCCGGGCTGCCGCTGGACCAGCGCTCCGGCCTCGAATCGCAGGCCGACCTGTACCGCTATGCGCAGGACCTCATCGGCCGCCAGCGCCAGGGCGATGCCGAGGCGACCTGGATGCTCAGCCGGGTCTACGACTACTGCTCGGCGTATGCGCTGGACCCGGCCGGCTATGCCGCCGACAGCCAGTGGATCTCCAGCCAGTCCTCGCCGGGGGTGGCGAACATGCTCGCCTCGCGCGACCGGGTGGCGCGGCGCTGCGTCGGTTTCACGCCCCGCGACGGGGTGACCGCGCAGGCTGTGCTGACCCAGCGCCGGCAGGCCGCGCAATCGGGCAACCTGGCCGCCGAGGCGGCGCTGTTGACGCTCGGCCAGCCCCTGGACAACTCCACGGCCTACAAACGCAATCTGGTGGAGCGGGTCCTGGCCTCGCGCGACCCGGAGGCGTACCTGGCGATCTCCCCGGCGATGGGCGCCAGCGCCAGCGGCGAGGATGCCTTCCGCGGCTACGTCGCCGGCGACCAGTTCGCCGAGCTGGCCTGGCAGCTGGCGGC
>DNXT01000451.1:763-5144 GCA_003505795.1 Lysobacteraceae bacterium
CTGGCCTGGCAGCTGGCGGCGTGCCGGCTGGGGCTGGAATGCGGTGCGCAGAGCGCGCTGATGACCAGCTACTGCGCCACCGCGGGAATCTGCTCGCAGGACGGCTCGCAAGACTTCGCTTCATTCGTATTCGACGCTGCGGTGCCGCGGCAGGGTGCACAGAGAGTGGACGAGATGGTGAACATGCTGGTCAACGGATCGGGAGTAGGGTCATGAAATATCGTCGCTGGATCCAGGGAGCCAAGTTCTGGCTCTGGGTCGCGTTGTTCGCCGCGTACTCGGCCGCCGCGGTGGGCATCGTGATGATCGATACCGCCGAGAACCGCTACCAGGACCTGTCGCAGGTGAAGCTGACCACGGTGAAGGCCGACGAGCAGGCACGCCGCAGCGCCGCCGCGCAGGTGGCGGCGGTGTATCGCGCGCAGAGCGGGATGCCGTTCTCGGCGCTGCCGGCCGGTTCCACCTTCCAGATCGTCTGGCCGGACGGTTCCACCGAAACGGTGATGATCGTCAATCCGACCTCCAGCGCCGGCACCGTGCCGCTGGCCGGCAGCCAGCAGGCCGCGCCGGCGGACTGATCGCGGCGCGGTACCTGGCCGGCACCGGAAAGCGCAGGTGAAGTCCCGTTGCCTGATTCCGGCAATCCGCTGCGATCAGCTCGTGGCGAACGCGGCCACGATGAGCACGCAAAAAAGACCTGCGTTGAGCTTTGGCTCCCAGTACTCCATGAAGAGGACGGTGATCGCGAGCCATCCAAGCCCCGCTGCAGCCGACAGGATCAGTGCCGGGGTTTGACTGAGCAGGTGCATGGCCCGCCAGGCCAGGAAGAGCCCGAGCAACCCGAACGCAACCTGTCCCAACGAAAAGGCCGAGTTCAGCCCGTAGTACAGGGTCGTCTCCAGACCGGGTTCGCGTTTGCCCCGCAGGTACTGGGACACCACGTCGACGATGAAGTGGAGCGACCCGCTCAGGACGAGCCAGCCATAGGCGGCATGGACGATGTATTTGTGCATGGTTGTCCGTCTCCGGGAACTGGAAATGGCGCATTGATGAGAAGCGGGGGAGCGGCAATGCCCCGGGCTCGCCCTTCGACAGGGTTCCCGGGCGATGAGGACGCAATTCAGCGAAAAGCTCCTCGAGCCCTGCAAGGCCGGGGACGGCGGGACTTCATCTGGATTCCTGCTCCTTGCCAGAGGGGAAAGCCACTCCGGCCAGCCGTTCCGACTCAGTCCATAGCCTTGCGGCGCCGTTCGTGTCCAGGGCCCGTGGCGGAATGGCGGCCACGGTGGGGTGGCCTCGGACTTCGCTGAACTTGTCCGGGCCGTAATAGGCGCCGCCCTGAGCCTGCGGCGAAGTCGCGGCGAAGAGCGTCGGCAATGCGCCTTGTGCAGGCGACTGGAACAGAAACCACAGGAAACGACGGAGCATGCCCGCAGCGCTCCAGGTGCCCGAGCCATTCGGGATCAGGTCGGTGCGCGAAATGCCCGGGTGGGCGGCGATGCTCTGGATGCCCCAGCCGGCGGTATCGCTGCGGCGTTGCAGTTCGAGGGCGAACATCAGGCAGGCCAGTTTCGACTGGCTGTAGGCGGCCATCGGCTTGTAGCTGCGTTCGGACTGCAAATCGCCGAAGTGGATCGCGCCCTGTCGGGCGGCGATGCTGGAGAGAGTGACGACGCGGGGCCTGTCGCCCATGCGCAGCAACGGCAGGAGCCGGGCGGTCAACGCAAAGTGGCCCAGGTAGTTCGTACCGAACTGCAGTTCGAATCCGTCGGCAGTCACTTGCCGCTTCGGCGGCGTCATCACGCCCGCGTTGTTGATCAGCAGGTCCAGGCTGCCCAGCGAACCGCGCAACGCATCGCCAAAAGCCTCGATGGAATCGAGGCTGGCGAGGTCCAGCACCCCAAAACGCACATTGGCGTCGGGAACGCGTCGGCGGATCCGGTCGACGGCAGCCGCCCCTTTCGCCGGGCTTCGACCTGCGAGGACGAGGTTCGCGCCGGCACGGGCCAGCGCCAGCGCGTCCTCGAATCCAAGGCCGCCAGTACCCGTGACCACCGCCGTGCGGCCGCTTTGAGAGGGAATGTCGAACGCTGTCCAGTGGGACATGGGCTTGCCTTGTCTGGGGAGGGGGGTAAGCTGGATGCATAAGCACCTGCACTGGGTGCAACTAATAATGCACTTGGTGCAATAACGCAACAGGGCCATCTGAATGCCGGGAACATCCCCCTCCGCGGACGCCGTGTCCGCAGAAGGCTTGCGGGAACGCAAGCGCCATGAAACGCGGCAGCGCATCGCCGAAGCCGGGCAACGCCTGTTCCTCGCCAACGGCTACGAGAGCACGACGCTGGACGCCATCGCGGCGGAAGCCGGCATCTCGCGCCGTACCTTCTTCTCGTACTTCAAGTCGAAGGACGACATCATCCTGTTCTGGCAGCAGGCCGATTCGGCCAGCCTGTATGCCGACCTGCTGAAGACATCGCCCGACGTGCCGCCGCTCGACGCGGTTCTCGATGTGATGGTGAAGCACATCGCGCGCTATACGACCGAGCAGATGACGGCCGTCGACACTCTCATGCGATCCAGCGAATCGCTGCTTGCGCGCAAGCAGGCCTATTACGCGGAGCAGGAGCTGGTGCTCTTCAACACGCTGTGCGAGGTCTGGCGGCAGCCCGAGCGCCGCGCAGCGCTGCGGATGGTGGCCATGGTGTCCATCGGTGCGATGAGACTCGCGCTTCAGGCATGGAGGGACCAGCCCGGTCCGCGCAGGCCGGTAGCCAAATTCCTCCGGGAGGCCTTCGACAGTCTGAGGTCCGAGTTTTGAGCGCGCGCTGCCAGGTAGGCCACTGGAGCGTTCTCTAGGCGTTTGGGATCCATCGGCCAGGCTGACCGAGGGCCCGGATTGTCGCCCGACGTCCCATGGCGCCATCGGCGCGCACGGTCGCGGCGATCTGCCGCCCTTGGCAGCTTCGATCACCGGCCGCCATGGCACCATGGCGGAATCCCGCGCCATCGTCGGGCATGGCATCCGCTGGTGGGCACGGCGCGGGCCGGCAGATGCCGGCCGACCGGCGCAGGTTTCCGGCTCGGGAGCCTGCGCAACGCATCGCTGTCGCCCTTGGCACGAAGAGCCGGGGGCGCGTGCTGACGGCGGCTCGGCCAGGCCGTTGCCCGCGCTGGCCTGCTCCGCTGCTGCGGCGCGGGAACAGCGCGGCTGCGGACGTTCTCCGTTGCCGCGCCGTCGCGGTCAGACCAGCGCGATCGACTTGTTCTTGCGCTCGGCCAGGCGCTTTTCCAGGTAGTGGATGTTCTGCCCGCCGGCCTGGAAGCCCTTGTCGCGCATGATCCGCTGCTGCAGCGGGATGTTGGTCTTGATGCCGTCGACCACCATCTCGCTCAGCGCCACGCGCATGCGCGCGATCGCGGTCTCGCGGTCCGGGCCGTGCACGATCAGCTTGCCGATCAT
Source organism: Lysobacteraceae bacterium (assembly GCA_003505795.1). Lineage (GTDB taxonomy): Bacteria > Pseudomonadota > Gammaproteobacteria > Xanthomonadales > Xanthomonadaceae > UBA8801. The sequence goes on from DNXT01000451.1 coordinate 4,227, forward strand.
CGAGTCGTAGTTCGGCGGCACCTTGTAGCCGCTGTAGATGTGCGTATCCACGCGCACGCCGGGGCCGCCGGGCGGATGGAAGCCGGTGATCAGGCCCGGGTTGGGCATGAAGGTCTCCGGGTCCTCGGCGTTGATGCGGCACTCGATCGCGTGGCCGCGCAGCACGATGTCGCTCTGCTTGATGGTCAGCTTGCGCCCGGCGGCGATGCGCAGCTGCTCGCAGACCAGGTCGACGCCGGTGATGCGCTCGGTCACCGGGTGCTCGACCTGGATGCGGGTGTTCATCTCGATGAAGTAGAAGCGGCCGTTCTCGAACAGGAACTCGAAGGTGCCGGCGCCGCGGTAGCCGATGCGGATGCAGGCGTCCACGCAGACCTTGCCGATCTCGTTGCGCAGTTCCTCGCTGATGCCCGGGGCCGGCGCTTCCTCCACCACCTTCTGGTGGCGGCGCTGCATCGAGCAGTCGCGCTCGCCGAGGTGGATGGCGTTGCCCTGGCCGTCGGCCAGCACCTGGATCTCCACGTGGCGCGGGTTCTCCAGGAACTTCTCCATGTACACCTGGTCGTTGCCGAAGGCGGCCTTGGCCTCGCTCTTGGTGGTCTCGATCGCGGCCTTCAGCGCGCTCTCGGTGTGCACCACGCGCATGCCGCGGCCGCCGCCGCCGCCGGCGGCCTTGATGATCACCGGGTAGCCGATCTCGCGCGCGACCTTGGTGTTGGCGACGATGTCCTCGCCGAGCGGGCCGCCCGAGCCGGGCACGCACGGCACGCCGGCGGCCTTCATCGCGCGGATCGCCTCGACCTTGTCGCCCATCAGGCGGATGGTGTCGGCCTTGGGGCCGATGAAGATGAAGCCGGACTGCTCCACGCGCTCGGCGAAGTCGGCGTTCTCGGAGAGGAAGCCGTAGCCGGGATGGAT
>DNXT01000451.1:5330-5631 GCA_003505795.1 Lysobacteraceae bacterium
GAAGCCGTAGCCGGGATGGATGGCCTGCGCGTCGGTGACCTCGGCCGCGGCGATCAGCGCCGGGATGTTGAGGTAGCTCTCCGACGACGGCGCCGGGCCGATGCAGACCGACTCGTCGGCCATCGCCACGTGCTTGAGGTTGCGGTCGACGGTGGAGTGCACCGCGACCGTGCGGATGCCGAGCGTATGGCACGCGCGCAGGATGCGCAGCGCGATCTCGCCACGGTTGGCGATGACGACTTTATCTAGCATGGGAAGGTTCCGAAGCACGGGGGATGTCTTCGGGACCCGGGACCCGGGA
>DNXT01000446.1 GCA_003505795.1 Lysobacteraceae bacterium
CGAGGCCGGCTACCGGGCCGTACTGCCGGAAGCGGCCGGCCCCGCGCCCGATCGCGAGGCACGGACGCGCCAGCGCGAGATCGATGACCTGCGCCATGCGCTGCTGGTCGCCGCCGCGCTGGCCGCGCCGCTGGCGGTGCTGGAGATGGGCGGGCACCTGGTCCCCGCGTTCCATCACTGGCAGCAGCAGGTGTTCGGCGAGTGGGCGGGGCGGGTGCTGCAGTTCGTGCTGGCGACGCTGGTGCTGGCCTGGCCGGGACGCAGCTTCTTCCAGCGCGGCGTGGCCTCGCTGCGGCGCCTCGCGCCGGACATGAACGCGCTGGTGACGGTCGGGGCCGGCGCGGCATGGGCGTATTCGACGGTGGCGACGTTCCTGCCCGGCGTGCTGCCGGCCGGCAGCGATCACGTCTATTTCGAGGCTGCGGCATTGATCGTGGTGCTGGTGCTGCTGGGGCGCTGGCTGGAGGCGCGGGCGCGCAGCCACACCTCCGAGGCGATCCGCCACCTGGTCCGCCTGCAGCCGGACAGTGCCGAGGTGTTGCGCGACGGCGGCTTCGTCGAGCTGCCGCTGGCACAGGTGGTGGCCGGCGACAGCGTGCGGGTGCGCCCGGGCGGGCGCATCCCGGTGGACGGGGAGGTGACGCAGGGGCAGTCGCACGTGGACGAGTCGATGATCACCGGCGAGCCGATGCCGGTGGCGAAGGCGCCAGGGCAACAACTGGTGGCCGGCACCGTCAACGGCACCGGCAGCCTGGTGCTGCGCGCGACCGGGGTCGGCGCCGATACCGTGCTGGCGCGGATCGTGCGCATGGTCGAGCAGGCGCAGGGCGCCAAGCTGCCGATCCAGGCGCAGGTGGACCGCATCACCGCCTGGTTCGTGCCGGCGGTGATGGCGGTCGCGCTGCTGACCTTCCTCGGCTGGTGGCTGCTCGGGCCGGCGCCGGCGCTGGGCCCGGCCCTGGTCAACGCGGTGGCGGTGCTGATCATCGCCTGTCCCTGCGCGATGGGGCTGGCGACGCCGGTGTCGATCATGGTCGGCACCGGCCGCGCCGCGGAACTGGGCGTGCTGTTCCGGCAGGGCACCGCGCTGCAGACCCTGCACGAGGCGCGCGTGGTCGCGCTCGACAAGACCGGCACGCTGACGCTGGGGCATCCCGCGCTGACCGACTGGCAGTGCGTGGAGCCGGGACGCGACGACGAGGTGCTGGCGCTGGTCGCCGCCGCCGAGTCCGGCTCCGAGCATCCGATCGCGCATGCGCTGGCCGATGCCGCACGCAGCCGCGGGCTCGCCCTGGCGCCGGTCAGCGGTTTCGAGGCCCGGCCCGGCTACGGCATCACCGCGTTCGTCGGCGGCCGCCGCGTCGAGGTCGGTGCCGACCGCTTCATGCGCGAGCTGGGGCACGACCCGGCGGCGCTGGCCGACCGGGTCGGGCGCTGGAGCGCACAGGGCCGCTCGCCGTTGTTCGCGGCGGTCGATGGCCGGCTCGCCGCGGCGCTGGCCGTGGCCGATCCGATCAAGCCCGGCACCGCCGAGGCGATCGGCGCGCTGCATGCGCTCGGTCTGCGCGTGGCGATGATCAGCGGCGACCACCGCGCCACCGCCGAGGCGGTGGCGCGCACCCTGGCGATCGACACGGTGGCCGCCGAGGTGCTGCCGGAGGGCAAGGTCGCCACGCTCGAGCGCCTGCGCCCGCCCGGGCAACGCCTGGCGTTCGTCGGCGACGGCATCAACGACGCGCCGGCGCTGGCCGCGGCCGACGTCGGCGTGGCGATCGGCACCGGCACCGACGTGGCGATCGAGGCGGCCGACGTGGTGCTGATGTCGGGCGACCTGCGCGGCGTGGTCAATGCGATCGCGCTGTCGCGCGCCACGGTCCGCAACATCCGCCAGAACCTGTTCTGGGCATTCGCCTACAACGCCGCGCTGATCCCGGTCGCCGCCGGCGCGCTGCGGGTATGGGGCGGGCCGCTGCTGTCGCCGGTGCTGGCGGCCGCGGCGATGGCGCTGTCGAGCGTGTTCGTGGTCAGCAACGCGCTGCGCCTGCGCCGGTTCCGGCCGCCGTTGGCTGCGACAAAAGGCGGCGCCGGCGCACTAAGCGCTGCTTCACCCGACCCGTCGACAATGGGGAGCGGTCCAAGCGAGCGACAACGATGAACATCGGCATGGCTGCCAGCAGGTCGGGGGTTTCGGCGAAGATGATCCGGTACTACGAACGGTCCGGACTGATCCCGCCGGCGGCGCGACTGGCATCGGGCTATCGCGAGTACGGCGAGACCGACGTGCACCGCCTGCGCTTCGTGCGCCGGGCGCGCGACCTGGGATTCAGCGTCGAGCAGATCGGCGAACTGCTGTCGCTTTGGGGCGACCGCGGCCGCGCCAGCGCCGACGTGCATGCGGTCACGCTCGCGCATATCCGCCAGCTGCAGGACAAGGCCGCCGAGATCCAGGGCATGATCGCGGTGCTGCAGCAGCTGGCCGACAGCTGCCACCACGACGACAGTCCCGAGTGCCCGATCCTGGAGGACCTGGCGGGTGCCGCAGGACCGGCCGCGGCACAGCGGCCGGCATCGGCAAGGTTCGGCTATCCGGGCGAACGCCGCGCCCGGGCGTGCGCTTCGCAGCGGCACGACTAGGCCGGGGCGGACGCTGCGCCGATTCGGTGGCGTCCCCGCATGTCTTGCCGGTGCTGGATAGCGCGACGGCCTGCTCGGTTCCTCGGTTGGCCGCGGCGCGCTCTTGCGGCGCTCGGCCCGTGCGCGCGTGGTTGCCGGTCGGCGATCCGCCGCTGCAAGGCTCAGGTCCCGGTGAACACCGGTAGGCGCTTTTCCAGGAACGCGTCCATGCCTTCGGCCTGGTCGGCGCTGTCGAACAGGCGCTCGAACAGGCGCCGCTCCAGCGCCAGCGCGGTCTCCAGCGGCACGTCCGCGCCCAGCCGCAGCGCTTCGCGGATGGCCTGCACCGCCAGAGGCGGCATCGCCGCGATGCGGGTCGCAAGGTCGAGCGCCTGCG
>DNXT01000042.1 GCA_003505795.1 Lysobacteraceae bacterium
TGGCGCAGCGCCGCCAGCAGGGCCTGGCGGTCGCGGGCGTCCGGGGCGAGCAGGCGCGGCCCGGTCACCGGCGAGTAGGGCACCGCGCCCAGCCACTTCGGGAAGTAGTTCTGGCCGTAGCGCGCGTAGGCGTTGGCCCAGGCGTGGTCGAACACGAACTCGCCGTGCGAGTTGCTCTTGAGATAGCCGGGCGCGGCGGCGACCAGGGCGCCGTCGCGCCACAGGGTCAGGTGCAGCGGCTCCCAGCCCCAGTCCGGGCGCAGGCAGCCGTGCTGCTCCAGGCCCTGCAGGAAGGCGTGCCGGACGAACGGATTGCGCTGGTCGTGCAGCGCGTCCCAGGCCGCGGCCGGGACCTCGTCGAGTCGTTTCAGCCAGCGGACGGTGGGGCTCATGGAGGCCAATCGGGGCAGCCTGCGGCGCCCCGGCGCGGTCAGGCGATCTTGTCCAGGAAGCGCTCGGCGTCCAGCGCCGCCATGCAGCCGAACCCGGCCGAGGTGATCGCCTGGCGGTAGTGCTGGTCGGCCACGTCGCCGGCGGCGAACACGCCCTCGACCGAGGTCTGGGTGGCGTTGCCGCCGAGGCCCGAGCGGATGTCCAGGTAGCCGTTGTTCATCGCCAGCTGGCCCTCGAACAGGCTGGTGTTGGGATGGTGGCCGATCGCCACGAAGAAGCCGTGCGCGACGATGTCGCGGGTGCTGCCGTCGAGCGTCGACTTCACGCGCACGCCGGTGACGCCGGCATCGTCGCCCAGCACCTCGTCGATCTGGTGGTGCCAGACCGTCTCGATCTTGCCGGCCTCGACCTTGGCGAACAGCTTGTCCTGCATGATCTTCTCCGCGCGCAGGGTGTCGCGGCGGTGCACCAGGTAGACCTTGCGGGCGATGTTGGACAGGTACAGCGCCTCTTCCACGGCGGTGTTGCCGCCGCCGACCACGACCACGTCCTGGTCCTTGTAGAAGAAGCCGTCGCAGGTGGCGCAGGCGGACACGCCGCGGCCCTTGAACAGCTCCTCGGACGGGATGCCCAGGTACTTGGCGGTGGCGCCGGTGGCGATGATCAGCGCGTCGCAGGTGTACTCGGCGCCGTCGCCGACCAGCCGGAACGGACGCCGGGACAGGTCCGCGGTATGGATGTGGTCGAAGATCACCTCGGTGTCGAAGCGCTCGGCGTGGGCCTGCATGCGCGCCATCAGGTCCGGCCCCATGAGCCCGTGGGCATCGCCCGGCCAGTTGTCGACCTCGGTGGTGGTCATCAGCTGGCCGCCCTGCTGCAGGCCGGTGATCACGACCGGCTTGAGGTTGGCGCGCGCGGCGTAGACGGCGGCGGTCCAACCGGCCGGGCCGGAACCGAGGATCAGCAGGCGGGAGTGCTTGGAAGTGCTCATGTATACTCGCGATGGGATGGATTTGGCCGCACGCATGCGGTTTTCCGCATCGTCCGGGAGCGACATAGAGTGGCGACCCGGCCCCGGTGAATCAAGGCGAGCGGCGGGAACGGCGGAGCTTCGATGTGTTCCATTCCCGACCTGCCAGCCAAGCGCCGCGACAGCGGCGTTTTCTGTGAATGCCGGCGGACGGGCCGCGGCGGCCGGTCCTGACGGGATACTGAAACGGGCGCTCGACTCGTTTATTATCAACCACTAACGGTAATTTTCTAAGGTCTGGCTACAGGTGGCAAAACAGGTCCCGGAACGCAGCAGGTCCAGTGAGGCCAAGGCGGCATCGCAGAAGGCGGCGGACAACCCGCGGCGGCAGAAGCTGTGGCGCGACCTGGCGTTGATCGCCATCGCCCCGTTGCTGCTGTACCTGCTGGCGAGCCTGTTCACCTATTCGGTCGCCGATCCCGGCTGGTCGCAGACCGGCAGCGTGGTCGCGCCGGTGCACAACATGGGCGGCCGGGTAGGGGCGTGGATCGCCGACGTGCTGCTGCAGCTGTTCGGCTACGTCGCGTTCCTGCTGCCGCTGGTGCTCGGCGCGGTGGCCTGGATCGCCCTGTTCGGCATGGACAAGGACGGCCAGGCCGAGAACGACCTCGGCCCGGCGCTGCGCCTGGTCGGCATGGTCGGGTTCCTGATCTCGGCCACCGGCTTCCTGCACCTGCGCCTGTACCACGGCGACGTGGCCGGCGCCGGCGGCATCCTCGGCAAGCTGGTCAGCAACTCGCTCAGCGTCGGCTTCGGCGCGCTCGGCGCCAACCTGTTCGTCATCGTGCTGCTGCTGGCCTCGATCACCCTCGCCACCGGGCTGTCCTGGTTCGCGGTGATGGAGCGGATCGGCAAGTGGGTGCTGGCACTGGGGCCGCTGCTGCAGAAGGGCGGCAAGCAGGCCAACGAGTGGCAGCAGACCCGGGCCATGCGCGAGGAGCGCGAGGAGGTGCGCAAGGTCGAGGCGGTGAAGCAGGCCAAGCGCGAGCCGGTCAGGATCGAGCCGCCGCCGGCGCCGGTGATCGAGAAGAGCGAGCGCGCCAAGCGCGACACCCAGATCCCGATGTTCCAGGGCGTCAGCACCGACGGCTCGGACCTGCCGCCGCTGGCGCTGCTGGACGATCCCAAGCCGCAGGTCAAGGGCTATTCGGAAGAGACCCTGGAGACGCTGTCGCGGCAGATCGAGTTCAAGCTCAAGGACTTCCGCATCGACGCGCAGGTGGTCGGCGCCTATCCCGGTCCCGTCATCACCCGCTTCGAGATCGAGCCGGCGCCGGGAGTGAAGGTCAGCCAGATCAGCTCGCTGGACAAGGACATCGCGCGCGGGCTGTCGGTCAAGTCGGTGCGCGTGGTCGACGTGATCCCGGGCAAGTCGGTGATCGGCCTGGAGATCCCCAACGTCTCGCGCGAGATGATCTTCCTGTCCGAGCTGCTGCGCTCCAAGGAATACGACAAGTCGCCCAGCCACCTGACCCTGGCGCTGGGCAAGGACATCGCCGGCCGCCCGACCGTGGCCGACCTGGCGCGCATGCCGCACCTGCTGGTGGCCGGCACCACCGGCTCGGGCAAGTCGGTGGCGGTCAACGCGATGGTGCTGAGCCTGCTGTACAAGGCCTCGCACAAGGACCTGCGGATGCTGATGATCGACCCGAAGATGCTCGAGCTGAGCGTCTACCAGGGCATCCCGCACCTGCTCGCGCCGGTGGTCACCGACATGAAGGAGGCCGCCAACGGCCTGCGCTGGTGCGTGGCCGAGATGGAGCGCCGCTACAAGCTGATGAGCACGGTCGGCGTGCGCAACCTGGCCGGCTTCAACAAGAAGGTCAAGGACGCGCAGGACGCCGGCCAGCCGCTGATGGACCCGCTGTTCAAGCCCAACCCGGAGCTGGGCGAGGCGCCGCGGGAACTGGAGACGCTGCCGTTCATCGTCATCTTCATCGACGAATTCGCCGACATGATGATGATCGTCGGCAAGAAGGTCGAGGAGCTGATCGCGCGCCTGGCGCAGAAGGCGCGCGCGGCCGGCATCCACCTGATCCTGGCCACCCAGCGGCCGTCGGTGGACGTGATCACCGGCCTGATCAAGGCCAACATCCCGACCCGCATCGCCTTCCAGGTCAGCTCCAAGATCGACTCGCGCACCATCCTCGACCAGTCCGGCGCCGAGACCCTGCTCGGCCACGGCGACATGCTGTACCTGCCGCCGGGCACCGCGATGCCGGACCGCGTGCACGGCGCCTTCGTCAGCGACGAGGAGGTGCACCGGGTGGTCGAGCACCTCAAGGCCAGCGGGCCGGCCGCCTACATCGAGGGCGTGCTCGACGAGGTCCAGACCATGGGCGACGGCACCGTGGTCGGGGCGACCGGCCTGCCGGAAGCCAGCGGTGGCGGTGGCGACGAGTCCGACCCGCTGTACGACGAGGCGCTGCGGATCGTCACCGAGACCCGTCGTGCGTCGATCTCCGGCGTGCAGCGCCGGCTCAAGATCGGCTACAACCGCGCCGCGCGCCTGATCGAGGCGATGGAGGCGGCCGG
>DNXT01000041.1:0-2905 GCA_003505795.1 Lysobacteraceae bacterium
CCGCCGCGCAGGTGGCGCCGCTCAACGGCCTGGCGGCGGCCTTCGCCGCCATCGGCATCGGGCTCAACGGGTTGCTGACCGCGCTGGTCGTGCCCCTGCTCGCCGGGCTCTGGCGCTAGGCGACCTGGCGAGCGGCCGTGGCTTGCATCCGGGAAGCGGCGATCAGCCGTCCCAATACCCCGGCGCGGAGAACGTCTCCGTATAGAAGTCGACGAAGGCGCGCACCTTGGAGGAGACCTTCTTCTTCGGCGGATAGATCGCCCAGATGGCGGGTGCGCCGCGGCCGACCTGGGCCTGCCAGTCCGGCAACAGGTGGATCAGCTGCCCGGCGCGCAGCGCTTCGGTGACGCTCCAGTTCGGCAGCAGGGCCACGCCGCAGCCCGCGACGGCCAGCGCCAGGATCGATTCGGTGTCGTTGGCGCGGATATTGCCCTGCAGGCGCACGGCGACCTCCTTGCTGCCGGCGCGCCTGGCGGCGCCGTTGAGCAGCAGCCACTTGTCGTCGCCGGAGAGGCTGAACCGCAATGCCTGGTGCGATGAGAGTTCCTGCGGCGTGGCGGGTGCGCCATGCCTTTCGACATAGGCCGGGCTCGCGCAGACGATGCGGTGATGCTCGGCGAGCTTGCGCGCCATCAGCTGGGAATCCGGCAGCGCGCCGATCCGTATCGCCAGGTCCATTCCGGTATCGATGAGGTTGACCACGTCGTCCGAGACGCTCGCGTCGATGGAGATGTCCGGATAGCGCGCCAGGAAGCGGGGGAGGTGGCGCACGATGTGTCTGCGTCCGAACGATACCGGCATCGTCACCCGCAGGTGGCCCTGGGGCGCGGTGTTCAGCGATGCCGTGGCCTGCCGGCCTTCGTCCAGGGTCTGGATGGATTGGCGGGCATGCTCGCGGAACACCGTGCCGCCCTCGGTCAGCACCAGCCCGCGCGTGGAGCGGTTGAACAGCGCGATCCCGAGATCGGCCTCGAGCTGGGAAATGTACCGCGAGATGGTGGAGGTCTTGACCTCCAGCTTCCGCGCCGCCTTGCTGAAGCTGAGCGCATCGGCGGCGGAGAGGAAGGCGCGGACGGCGGCGTAGTAATCCATGTGGAACCGACTGGGATCCGGGAGCGCGGACGCTAGCGTAGCAAGAGTCGCGGCTCCGCCGTCGAGGCCGCGCGGGGATGGGCGGGTATCGCGCCGACGGGATGGATGGTCGAAGCGAAAGCGCTCCCGCCGGCGGGGGAGGGGCTGACGGATGGTCGCGGGAGCCGCGAGAGCCCCCTTCTGCCGCTTGCGGGAGAAGCCGCCCCGCAGGCGCGGATGAGGGCTGCGCGAAAGCCCGGCCTGAAGCCGATGCGATAATCGCCTCCGGTTTGGAAGGTGTATGGCAATGTTCCGCTGGTTCGAGTCGCTGGTCGATGTGTTCCCGACGCCCGAGGCGAAGATGCCTCCCCGCAGCGTCTGGCGTTTCTACGTGCACTACCTGCGCCCGCTGTGGCCGCTCTTCGCCGCGACCCTGGTCGCCGGCCTGCTGCTGGCGCTGGTGGAAGTGGCGATGTTCGACTTCCTCGGCCGCATCGTCGACATGCTGGCCGAGCGGCCCGGTCCGGACTTCTTCCGGCGCCACGCCGGCGAGCTGCTGTGGATGGCGTTGATCACCCTGGTGGCGCGGCCGCTGCTGGTGGCCCTGCACAACCTGCTGGTCAACCAGGCGATCGTGCCGGGACTGAGCAACCGCACGCGCTGGCTGATGCACAACTACGTGGTGCGGCAGAGCCTGGCGTTCTTCCAGAACGATTTCGCCGGGCGCATCGCCAACCGGGTGATGCAGACCGGCACCTCGCTGCGCGAGTCGGCGGTGCAGATGGTGGACGCGCTCTGGTACATCGTGGTCTACACCGGCAGCGCGCTGTGGCTGTTCGGCCAGGCCGATCCCTGGCTGATGCTGCCGCTGGTGCTGTGGCTGCTGGTGTACGTCGCGCTGATGGCCTACTTCGTGCCACGGATGAAGACGCGCGCCTGGATCGCCTCGGACGCGCGCTCCAAGGCGATGGGGCGGATCGTCGACGGCTACACCAACATCTCCACGCTCAAGCTGTTCTCGCATGCGCGCCGCGAGGAGTCGTACGTGCGCGAGGCGATCGGCGAACTGGCGACGAAGCACCGCGGCCAGACCCGCGTGACCACCGCGATGGACACCTCGATCGCCATCGCCAACGGCTTCCTGATCGCCGGCACCTGCGGCCTGGCGCTGTGGCTGTGGAGCCGCGGCCAGATCAGCGTGGGCGCGATCACCCTGGCGACCGGCCTGGTGATCCGCATCCACAACATGTCCGGCTGGATCATGTGGACGGTGAACGGCATCTTCGAGGACATCGGCGCGGTGCAGGACGGCATGCAGACCATCTCGCAGCCGGCCAGCGTGCAGGATGCGCCCGACGCGCAGCCGCTGGCCGTGACCCGCGGCGAGGTGCGCTTCGAGGACATCCACTTCCACTACGGCAAGCGCGGCGGGGTGATCGCCGGGCTGGACCTGCAGGTGCGGCCCGGCGAGCGCATCGGCCTGGTCGGGCCGTCCGGCGCCGGCAAGTCGACCCTGGTCAACATCATGCTGCGGCTGTACGACCTGGAGCGGGGGCGGATCCTGATCGACGGCCACGACATCGCCCGGGTGACCCAGGAAAGCCTGCGCGCGCAGATCGGCCTGGTGACCCAGGACACCTCGCTGCTGCATCGCTCGATCCGCGACAACCTGCTGTACGGGCGCCCGTCGGCCAGCGAGGCCGAACTGCACGCGGCGGTGGCCAAGGCGCGCGCGGACGGCTTCATCGACCAGCTGGTCGACGGCGAGGGCCGGCGCGGCTACGACGCGCACGTGGGCGAGCGCGGGGTCAAGCTGTCCGGCGGCCAGCGCCAG
>DNXT01000041.1:3175-3324 GCA_003505795.1 Lysobacteraceae bacterium
CGCTGGATTCGGAAGTGGAGGCGGCGATCCAGGAAAGCCTGGACGAACTGATGGCCGGCAAGACCGTGATCGCGATCGCGCACCGGCTTTCCACCATTGCGCGCATGGACCGGCTGGTGGTGATGGACCGCGGCGCGATCGTGGAGAGC
>DNXT01000040.1 GCA_003505795.1 Lysobacteraceae bacterium
CTTCCGGAACATCCCCCTGGCCGGCCAGAACGCGCCCGCCGACATCCGCGCACTGGCGCTCGATGCGGGCGGCGGGCTGCTGGCGGCGTCGAGCGCCGGCGTGCTGGCCGAGCGCTCCGGCCAACTGACGCTGCGCCATGCGCTGCCGGCCGGCGCCTATTCGCTGCTGCAACAACCCGACGGCCTGTGGGTGGGAACCCGCGGCGGCACCCGCCGCTATGCGCGCGGCGGCGAGACCGCGCAGGCGCTTGCGGATGCCGATGCCGATGCCGGCGTGACCCAACTGGTGCGCGCGCAAGGCGTGCTCTGGGCCGGCACCACGCTGGGGCTGTTCCAGTTCCGCGACGGCCGCTGGCAGCGCTTCGCCGATCCGGCCCCGACCGCGCGCCATCCGATCGATGCGCTGTACGCCGACGGCGACGGCAATCTCTGGGTCAGCCAGGCCGAGCAGTTGCTGCGGATCGTGCAGGGCCGGATCCGCGAGCGCGTGATCGAGGGCGACCGCGGCCTGGGCGTACGCGTCATGGCCGAGGACCGCGAGCGCAACCTGTGGCTGGGCAGCCGCTGGCTGGGCACGGTCCGCCTGTGGAACGGCTGGACCCGGCGCTACTCGACCCACGAAGGACTGGCCGATCCGCTGGCCTGGTCGGTGGCGCGCGATCCGGACGGCTCGCTCTGGGTCGGCACCCACGACGGCGTCGCGCGCCTGCGCGACGGCCGCTTCGAGCAGGTGGTCGGCGCGGCCGCGCTGCCGCAGGCCGATGCCTACACGCTGCTCGCCGAACCCGGCAGGCTGTGGATCGGCACCCGCCGCGGTGCGTTGCTGTACGAGCATGGCCGCGCCGGCACTCCGGACTGGATGGCCCCGCTGAAGGAACTGCAGGTCAACGGCATCGTCCGCGACCGGCATTCGCGGCTGTGGTTCGCCACCAGCGACGGCCTGCACGGCTGGGACGGCGCGCACTGGCAGCACTACGGCACCGCCGAGGGCCTGCGCGATCCACGGATACGACTGCTGCACGAGGACCGCCACGGCGACCTGCTGCTCGGCACCCAGGCCGGCCTGTACGCCCTGCGCCAGGGCCGGATCGTCCCGCTCGACGGCGGCAACGCCGCCCTGGCCGAAGCCGACATCACCGCCCTGCACGAGCTGCCCGACGGCCAGCTGCTGGCCGGCACCCTCGCCGAACAGCTGTGGCTGCTGGACCGCGGCCGCTGGAGCGCGTTCGGCGAGGCGCGCGGGCTGCCGGTCAACGCCCCCTTCTTCATCGATCACGATCGCCGCGGCCAGGTCTGGGTCGCCGGCATGCGCGGCGTGTACCGCACGCCGCTGGCCGGATTGATCGCCGCCGCCCGCGACCCGCAGCGCCAGCTACAGGGCGAGTTCGTGCTCAACGAGCGCGGCATGCGCCACGGCGGCATCCAGGGCCCGTGCTGCAACGGCGCCGGCAACGCGCGTGGGGTCGCCGACGGCGGCACGTTCTGGCTGCCCAGCCGCGACGGACTGCTGGCGCTGGACACCCACGACATCCGCGCCAACCCGGTGGTGCCGCTGCCGATCGTGGAGCGGGTGCGCGTGCGCGGCCAATGGCACGACGCCGTCGACGCCACGCCGCGCACGCTGGACGCCGACGCGCGCGACCTCGACTTCGAGTTCACCGTGCCTTCGTTCCAGGCGCCGGAAAACGTCGACCTGCACTATCGCCTGGTCGGCTACGACCGCGACTGGCGCAGCGTCGAGGACACCCGCCGGCGCAGCGCCACCTACACCAACCTGCCGGCGGGCAACTACACCTTCGAGGTGACCGGCTCCAACAACGCCGGCCGCTGGTCGAAGAACCCGGCCACGTTCAGCTTCCGCATCCAGCCGCGCTTCTACGAGACCACCTGGTTCCGCGCCCTGCTGCTCGGCCTGGCGGTGGTCGTGGTGCTGGGCGCGCACCAGCTGATGCTGGCGCTGCACCGGCGCAAGCGCGCCGCGCTGGAGCGGCTGGTGCTCGAACGCACCGAGGCGCTGCAGTCGGCCAACCTGCGGCTGCAGGAAGCCAGCTTCACCGACGACCTGACCCAGTTGCGCAACCGCCGCTACCTGTCGATGCACATCCCGCACGACATCGCGATGTATCGCCGGCTGCTCGACAGCGGCGACGGCGAGAACACCGGCATGGTGTTCCTGCTGGTGGACGTGGACCACTTCAAGGCGATCAACGACAACGCCGGCCACCATGTCGGCGACGCCGTGCTGCAGCAGATGGCGCAGCTGCTGCTGCAGCAGACCCGCGACAGCGACTACGTGGTGCGCTGGGGCGGGGAGGAATTCCTGCTGGTGCTGCGCGCCACGCCGCCGAGCCAGCTGACCACGGCCGCCGAGCGCCTGCGCAGCGCCATCGCCGCGTACCGCTTCGACTTCGGCGAGGGATGCCGCGAACACCTGACCTGCTCGCTCGGCGCGGTGGAATTCCCGCTGCTCGCGGACCCGCACGAACGCCTCGGCTGGGAGCAGTTGCTGGTGATGGCCGATCGCGCGCTGTACTGGGTCAAGCGCAACGGGCGCAACGGCTGGGCCGCGTATCGCCCGTGCGCCGGTGCCAGCGTGGACGACATCCTGCAGGCGCTGCACGAGCCGAGCGGCGACATGGGGCGGCACGACAGCCTGGTGCTGGTGCACTCGCCGCCGCATGGCCGCCAGGCTGCGGCGCCCTCGTCGTGAACCCGTCTCCGGCCCGTGCGCTCCGGCACCTGGGCTTCATCGCGACGGCCGCCACGATGGCCTAGAGTCGTGGCCCCGCCCTCGACGACGCCCCCGCCGATGAAGCCCATTGCCACCGCCCTGCTCGCCTGCGCCGCATTCGCCGCGCAGGCGCAATCCTATGGACCGCGCCTGGAAGGCTTCGCCTACCCGCATCCGCTCAGGACCTACGCCTTCCAGTCGCAGCGGCAATCGCTGGAGATGGCCTACATGGACGTCGCCCCGAGCGGGCGTCCGAACGGGCGCACCGCGGTGCTGCTGCACGGCAAGAACTTCTGCGCCGCGACCTGGGAGGACGCGATCGCGGCGCTGAGCGCGGCCGGCTACCGGGTGATCGCGCCGGACCAGGTCGGCTTCTGCAAGTCCAGCAAACCGGCCGCCTACCAGTTCTCGCTGGCCCAGCTTGCCGCCAACACCCATGCGCTGCTGGAACAGCTCGGCATCGAGCGCGCGGTGCTGGTCGGCCACTCGATGGGCGGCATGCTGGCGATCCGCTACGCGCTGATGTACCCGCAGGCCACCGAGCACCTGGCGCTGGTCAATCCGATCGGGCTGGAAGACTGGAAGGCGCTCGGCGTGCCCTGGCAGAGCGTGGACGCGTGGTACCAGGGCGAACTGAAGACCAGCTTCGACAGCATCAGGCAGTACCAACTCGCCACCTACTACGCCGGCCACTGGAGCGCGCAGTTCGAGCGCTGGGCGCGGATGCAGGCCGGCATGTACGCCGGTCCCGGCCGCCAGGCGGTGGCCTGGGACCAGGCGCTGACCTACGACATGGTGTTCAACCAGCCGGTGGTGCACGAACTGCCGCAGCTGAAGGTGGCGACCACGCTGTTCATCGGCCAGAAGGACAACACCGCGATCGGCAAGGCGCTGGCGCCGGAACCGCTGAAGGCCCGGCTCGGCGACTATCCCGTGCTCGGCAGGCGGGCGGCCGCGGCGATCCCGAACGCGCGCCTGGTCGAGTTCGCCGAGCTCGGCCATTCGCCGCAGGTGCAGGATCCGCCGCGCTTCAACGCGGCGCTGCTGGAAGCGCTGTCGCGCTGAGCCCCGTGGCCGCGCCGCCGGCAAACGGCTGCGCCGGCTGCTTGCGCCATGCAGCATCGGGGCGGCCCCGGAGCCGCCGCCAAGCCCCTTGGACACAACGTTGTCACCAATTAATGTGACGGGAATCCCGATTATCCAGAACCTCGATTGACAACGTTATCATCGGAGGCAACCGTCCGCTCTCCAGCGTGGTTTCCCGGTGGGCTCCGAACAGCGGCGCCCGGCGCATGCATGCGCCCCGGAAACGCAGGAGACGTACAGGGGGAAAGATCCGGCTGTTCCGGAAGGCAGTAACCACATCGCACAGGACAGGAGGTTTCACCATGAACGTGAAATTCGCTCTACCGTGGTTGTTGTGCTGTATCACCCTCGCCGGATTCGCCTCGCACGCACAGGCGCAGTCGGTGTCCTGCAGCGGCGTCGCCGAATGGGATGCCGCCAAGATCTACCAGCCTGGCGACAAGCTGGTCTACCAGGGCAAGCTCTACCAGGCTTCCGTCCAGATCTGGAACGCCGCGCCCACCTACTGCACCAGCTGCGGCTGGTACCAGGAACTGGGCACCTGCAGCGCCACCGGCGGCAACCAGGCCCCGACCGTCGCCCTGACCGCTCCGGCCAGCGGCGCGAGCTTCTCCAGCGGCGCCTCGATCACCGTGTCCGCGACCGCCACCGATGCCGACGGCAGCATCGCCAAGGTCGAGTTCTTCCGCGGCGCCACCTCGCTCGGCACCGATACCAGCGCGCCGTACAGCGTGACCTGGAGCAACGCCAGCGCCGGCAGCTACCAGCTCACCGCCGTGGCCACCGACAACCAGGGCGCAAGCACCACGTCCGCGGCCCGCAGCATCACCGTCACCGGTACCGCGCCGACCGACACCACCCCGCCCAGCGTTCCCACCGGCCTGGCCTCCAGCACCCAGACCAGCAGCAGCGTCACCCTGTCGTGGAACGCCGCCAGCGACAACGCCGGCGGCAGCGGCCTGGCCGGCTACAGCGTCTACCGCAACGACACCCTGGTCGGCTCGCCGACCGGCACCTCCTACACCGACTCGGCGCTGACCGCCGACACCAGCTACAGCTACCAGGTCGCCGCGCGCGACAACGCCGGCAACGCCTCGGCCAGGAGCGCAGCGGTGAGCGTGCGGACCAAGCCGTCCGACGGCAGCGGCGGCGGCAAGCGCGTGATCGGCTACTTCGCGCAGTGGGGCATCTACGGCCGCAACTTCCAGGTGAAGGACATCGACACCAGCGGCGCGGCCGCGCGCCTGACCCACATCAACTACGCCTTCGGCAACGTGCGCAACAACCGCTGCGAGGTCGGCGTGGTGCAGCCCTCCGATCCCAACACCGGCGCCGGTGGCGACGCCTTCGCCGACTACACCAAGTCCTTCGCCGCGGCGCAGAGCGTGGACGGCGTCGGCGACACCTGGGACCAGACGCTGCGCGGCAACTGGAACCAGCTCAAGAAGCTCAAGGCCAAGCATCCGGGCCTGAAGGTGCTGATCTCGCTCGGCGGCTGGACCTGGTCGCGCGGCTTCGCCAGCGCGGCGCGCCCGGAGAACCGCCAGGCCTTCGTCGCCTCGTGCATCGACGCCTACATCCGCGGCAACCTGCCGGTCACCGACGGTGCCGGCGGCGCCGCCGCGGCGACCGGCGTGTTCGACGGCATCGACCTCGATTGGGAATACCCCAACGCCTGCGGGCTGTCCTGCGGCAGCGCCGAGGACCGGCAGAACTTCACCGCGCTGCTGGCCGAGTTCCGCCGCCAGCTCGACGCGGTGCGCCCGGGCCTGCTGCTGACCATCGCCGCCGGCGCTGGCGTGGACAAGATCCGCGCCACCGATCCGGGCCAGTTCCATCCGTACCTGGACTACATCAACGTGATGACCTACGACTTCCACGGCGCGTGGGATCCGCAGACCAACCATCACTCCTCGCTGTTCAACGCCGCCGGCGACCCGTCCACCGGCGACCAGCGCTACTACAACAGCAACGACGCCATCCAGGCCTTCCTCAACAGCGGCGTGCCCTCGGCCAAGCTCAACCTGGGCATCGGCTACTACGGCCGCGGCTGGACCAACGTGCCCAACGTCAACAACGGCCTGTACCAGAGCGGCAGCGCCGCGCCGGGCACCTACGAGGCCGGCATCGAGGACTACAAGGTGCTGAAGAACGTGGCCGGCACCAGCCACGTCGACAGTGCGGCCGGCGCGCACTGGAAGTACAACGGCACCACGTTCTGGAGCTACGACAACCCGGCGGTGATCGCGCAGAAGATGCAGTACGTCAAGGCCCAGGGCCTGGGCGGCGCGTTCTTCTGGGAGTTCAGCGGCGACACCCCGCAGGCGGAACTGACCAAGGCGATCGGCGACGGCCTGCGCTGAGGCCCGCTTCGCCCGCAGCAACGGAAAACGCCGGCCCAAGGCCGGCGTTTTCCTGTGCGCAGCGCGCCGCCGGCTTGCGCCATTGCGTGTGCCGCCGCTCGTCCGGTTGTAGGAGCGACTTCGCGACGGGACCTTCTTCATGGAGAACGGGCATCTTCTGTGGGAGAGGCTTCAGCCCCGACGGGCCTCACCTGAAAAGCGTCGGGGCTGAAGCCC
>DNXT01000172.1:0-5554 GCA_003505795.1 Lysobacteraceae bacterium
AGATCGACAGGCCCAGGCCCAGGCCGCCGGCCTGCCGCGTGGTGCCGGCATCGGCTTGGCGGAAGCGGTCGAACACGTGCGGCAGGAAATCCGCGGCGATGCCGATGCCGCTGTCGCGCACCGACAGGCGCAGCTGTTCGGGGTCGGCCTGCACGCTCACCGCGATCCGGCCGTCGGCCGCGGTGAACTTCAGCGCGTTGCCGATCAGGTTGGTCAGCACCTGCTGCAGGCGCACGGCATCGCCGAAGAAGCACAGCGCAGGGTCTTCGTGCAGGTCCAGCAGCAGTTCGATCCGCTTGGCCGCCGCCGCCGGGCGCATCAGCTCGACGGTGCTGCGGACCATGCCGTTGATGTCGAAGTGCTCCGGCTGCAGGCGCACCTTGCCGGACAGGATCGCGCTCATGTCGAGCAGGTCGTCGATGATCTGCGCCTGCGCGCGTGCGCTGCGCTCGATGATCACCAGGCCCTTGCCGATGTTGTCCGGGCTGAACGAATCGGCCTGCATCAGGCGCGACCAGCCGAGGATGGCGTTCAGCGGCGTGCGCAGCTCGTGGCTGAGGGTGGCGAGGAACTCGTCCTTCACCCGGCTGGCATGCTCGGCCTGGCTGCGGGCGGCGGTCTCGGCTTGCAACGACTGCTTCAGCTGCACGTCGATGCGGTCGCGTTCGATCACGATGCCGGCCAGGTACGAGGCCGAGCGCGCCATCGCCTGTTCGTGCAGCGAGGGCAGGTGCGGCAGCGGGTAGTACATGCTCAGGGTGCCCAGCACCACGCCGTTGCCGCCGAGGATCGGGGTGACGCAGGAGGCGGCGATGCCCAGGCCCAGCGCGGTGGCCTGGAACTCGCCCCAGTCCGGGTCGTCGGCGACGTCCTCGCACACCACCTGGTGGGCGGTGAACGCCGCGCGGCCGCAGGGAGGGCCTTCGGCCTGGATCGGCAGGCCGTCGAAGTACAGGCTGTAGTCGATCGGCAGGCTCGGTGCCGAGGCATGGTGCAGCGTCCGGGTGGCGGGATCGACCAGCATGATCGAGCAGCGCATCGCATGCTCGCTGCGCGCCTCGACGTTCATCGCGATCGCATCCAGCACCACCGGCAGCGAGGCGCCGGTGGTGATCAGGCTCAGGATCGAGCGTTCGGAGGCGGTGGCGTCTTCGACGTGCTTGCGCTCGGAGATGTCCATCAGCGAGCCGATGTGGCCGAGGAAACCGCCCTCGGTATCGAAGTGGGGAGAGGCGGTGTCCACGCACCAGCGGTACTGGCCGTCGTTGCGCAGCACCCGGTACTCGGCGGCGAAGGCGGTGCGGCCGTCCAGCGCCTGTTCGAAGGCATGGCGGACGCGGGCGGCGTCGTCCGGGTGCAGCGCGTCCCAGCGGCCGCGCGGCAGCGCTTCGGCCTCGCTCTGGCCGGTGAATTCGTACCACTGCGGATTCCAGTAGACGCAATCGCCGTCCGCATCGGACATCCAGATCATGGTCGGCGCCGCCTCGCACAGGTTGCGGAAGCGCAGCTCGCTCTCGCGCAGCCTGAGCTCGAAGCCGCGGCGGTCGTGGATGTCGGTGTAGGTGCCGATCCACTGGCTGATCTGGCCGTCGGCCTCGCGCACCGGTAGGGCGCGCGCCAGGTGCCAGCGATAGCTGCCGTCGCCGCCGCGGAGCTCGCATTCGATCTCGTAGGCGCGTTCGCCGCACAGCGCCGACGACCACGCGCGTTCGGACTGCTGCAGGCCGTCGTCGGTGTGCGCCAGCCGCCAGGCGAGCGACGATTGCACCTGCCGGTCGATCCCGGTGTACTCGAACCAGCGCCGGTTGAAGTACTGCGGCCGGCCGTCCGGCGCGGTGACGAAGATGATCTGCGGCAGCGCGTCGGCGAGCAGGCGCAGGCGCGCCTCGCTGGCCGACAGCTTGCGCTGGACGCGGGCCCTCTGCAGCGATTCCCAGCAGCGGGCGATCACCAGGCGCAGCAGCTCGATCTCGGTCGACATCCAGCGCCGCGGCGCGCGCTGGTGGACGCCCATCGTCGCCACCAGCCGGCCGTTCTTGTGCAGCGGGACCACCAGGCTGGCGCGCAGCCCCGAGCGCCGGTAGCTTTCGGTCCGATACCCGGCCGCGTCGGCGCTTCCGGCATCGTTGACCACCCAGGGGCGGTTGCCGTGCAGGGCCTCGGGCAGTCCAACGGCGAGATCGGCCAGGCGGAAGGCGCCGCGCAGGCTGGGCATGTCGCGCACATGGTCGCTGACCACCTGCAGGCTCTCGCCGTCCTGCGTCACCAGCGCGTACGCACTGCGGTTGACCTGGAGCTGCTCGCCGAGCAGGCGGACGCTGGTGTCGACGATCTGCTGCGGATCGGACAGGCCCTGCAGTTCGTCCTCGAGCGCGAGCAGGAAGCTGTCGCGCGCCTCGGCGCGGTGCTGCTGGGTGACGTCCACGCCGTGGACCAGGATCGCGTCGATCTCGCCGCGCGCGTTGCGCATCGGCTGGTACACGAAGTCGAGCCGCGCCTCGTAGGGGGTCGCCTCGAAGGGGCGCTGCAGCAGCGCGGTCATCGATTCGCCGATGAACGGCTGGCCGCTGCGCCTGACGCTGTCGAGCAGTTCGATGAACCCCTGCTCGCCGATCTCCGGGATCGCCTCCAGCAGCGGCAGGCCGATGACGCGGCGGGCGCCGACGACTTCCTTGAAGCGGTGGTTGGCGCTCTCGACCACGTAGCGCGGGCCGCGCAGCACCGCCAGGAAGGCAGGCGACTGCTCGAACGCGGAAGCGAACAGCGACGGCCCGGGTCGCTCCTCGGCAGGCGTGGCGCCGGCGGCGGCGATGCACAGCGCGGCGATCGTGCGCCCGTCGTCGCCTGTCACCGGCGCGCACGACCAGGGAACGTGGGCTGGCGGGTCTTCCGCGATGGCGGCGATCAGGCCCAATCGCCCGAGCGCGGGGGCCAGTTCCCGCCAGAGCGCGGCATCGTCGGCGAGCGCCTGGCCCAGCAGCTGCGGATGGCGCCCCCGCAGCAGCGGGATGCAGGCGTCGTTGTAGAAGCAGCGCAGCCCGGGGCCCTGTACCAGCAGCATCGGCAATGGCGAGTGCAGGCACAGGCGCAGGCAGGCGCGCAGTGCGATCTCATCGGCCGGGCTTGCCGCCATCGCCGACGGCGCATCGCTCAGCAGTGGGCGGACCGCGCTGCTGTCGGGCAGTGATGCGGCGATGGATGCCATCGATTCCATGTGGCTCCGGGCATGGACACCTTGCGGTGGATATTAATGACAACCCGGCTCAGTTGCCCGCCGGACCCGCGCTCCTGGCGCTGATCAGGGTGCGGACCAGGTCCTCGGCGAGGTAGGGCTTGGTCAGGATGTACCCGTTGCGGAACGCGGCCGGCATGGTGTCGGCCACCGCACCGGTGGCGAGTACGAACGGAATGCCCCTGTCGCCGAGCAGCAGCGCGATCGGTTCGCTGGTTTGGCCCTCGCCGAGCCGATAGTCCAGCACGGCCAGCTGCGGCTCGCGTTCCTTCACCAGCCGGACCGCATCTTCGACCGCGCCGACCGGGCCGATCACGTCGGCGCCGGCCTGTTCGAGCTGCATCCCGAGGAGCATTGCGTTCATTTCGTCGTTCTCGACGACAAGTACCCGGACTCCACGCAGTGCCGACATCAGTTACCTCCCTTGTGCAGCCCCGAGTATATCGACAGCGGCCGATGCCGGCGGCGCGACGGAAGGCGCGCGCATGAACGCGTATGAATCGGACAGCGGCCCCTGCCCAGCGTGGGCATCGTCGGCTATACTCCACGGCCGCGCCGAAGTGGCGGAATCGGTAGACGCAGCGGACTCAAAATCCGCCGCCCTTAAAAGCGTGTGGGTTCGAGTCCCACCTTCGGCACCAAGAAGTCTTCATGGCGAGGCCCCGCGGCCCTCCTGGCGCGATCCGGGCGGGCCGTTGCCTTTGCGGCGGTCGGGCATGCCTGCGCGGCTGCGAGCCGCGCGGATTCTGCAGGATTCGATTGCGAGCCGGCGACAGGGCGCGCATGCTTTGGCGGCGGCATACTCCGGATGATGACCATGAAGCACTTGCAACGGCGATCGGTGGACGGCCGGCACAACGGTGCCGATTTCAACGTGGAAGTCCGTGAGGAAGCCAGCGGGGACGTCAGCGTCAGCGAGGTCTCCGTGGATGGCGTGGTGATCGGCTCGGCGCATCTCGAACACGAGAGCGGGATGAATGCCGCGCTGGGCTCCGGTGCGGCGCTTGCCCGGCAGCACATCGACGATTCGGAGCAGCTCGATCCGGTCGAAGCCGACGATCGGGACGGCGACCCGTTCTAACTAAGGTCAAGGCGCGCCATCGAAGACGGTATCCCGATGCGGAGAACCGTCGGCGGCGGGGGCAAGCGGCCTGGTCGCGCCCGTCACGGGTCTTCCACGCCGGCGTTCCTATCTTTGTCGGGCGCCGGGACAGGAGAGGGCCGCAGATGCACCGACGCCAGTACCGACTCCATGGTATCTGCGGATTCTACGAGATCGAGACCGTCGCCACGAAGGCGCCCGACGGGGGGCCCTGGCGCACCGTGGCCTTCATCCGGGACCGCTGCAGCAGGGAACTGGTGCATACCCTGGAGGACGCGGGGCTCGCCGACTATTACCTGGATTCCAAGGATGCGGCGATAAACGCCGCCTGGGATGTGGCCGCCCGGCTCAACCGGGAGCGTACCTACGATCCGTTCACCTCCCTGCCGCCGCCGCCGGAGGAATCCCGTTCCGGCGCCGCCGCGGCCGCTGGCGTGGGTTTGGCGCAGGGACAGGGCGATCACGAATAACGTGCGACGGTGCGGTATTTCGCGTTTGCGTGCTCGCGCAGAGATGGGCGCAATTCGCCAGAAGCCGGATCGATGAGGGCCGTCCGGCGGTGTGCGCGGGAGGAACGGGTCCGTGTCCGCGCCGGAACCTCCGGAAAGGCGTACGCTGGAGCCAGCTCCTCCAGGACGAGAGCCGCCATGCAGTATTCCGTGATTCATCGGGACGTCCGCATCAGCCTCACCATCGACGAAACCGCGAGCGGTTACCGGGTCAGTGCGATGGCCGAGGGAGGCGACGACATGATGTGGCCGGTCGGATGGGTCGACCCGACCGAATACCGGTCCGAGGAGGAGGCATTCAACCGCGGCACCGATTTCGCGCGAGCGAAGGTCGAGGATGTCCTGCGTCGCGGTCGTGGCTAGCCCGGGCCGGTGGCGGGGCCGCCGCTGCCGGCGCCGCAACAACGGCGACGGGCGATGAACCCGTGGCCGTCGTGGGCGGGGAAGGTCCGGACCACGCGGACAGCGGAAAAACAAAAAGCCCCGGCGATGCCGAGGCTTTCTGAAGATGGCGTCCCCACGGGGATTCGAACCCCGGTCGCCACCGTGAAAGGGTGATGTCCTAGGCCTCTAGACGATGGGGACGCTTAAGTCGAACCGAGTTGTCGTTCCGAACGGCCTAGGTCCGGAATTTGGTGGAGCCAGGCGGGATCGAACCGCCGACCTCCTGCATGCCATGCAGGCGCTCTCCCAGCTGAGCTATGGCCCCAC
>DNXT01000172.1:5755-6353 GCA_003505795.1 Lysobacteraceae bacterium
CCAGCTGAGCTATGGCCCCACATCAGTGAGGGGCGGAATCATAGCGACGCATTTAATTTCGTGCAAGCGTCCGCGGCGGAAATCCGTTGATTCCGAATCCTTTCGCTGTCGGTGCCAGCTCAGGAGAAGGGGAGCGAAGGTGCAGGGCCATTGCTGCTTCCTGCAGGGGATCCGTCGCCGACGGTGCGCACGGCATCGCCGCGACGGCGATCCTGAGGCGGCGACGTATCGGGGGTCGGCTCGCGCGCCGCGGCGGATTGATGAACGTGGCTCACCACGGTGTGCGGGACGCGGCCGAAATGCCCCCGGCGGCCCGGGCTTAACATCGGAGCGGGAATACGGATCGCACCGTCTCCACACCCGTATCACGTCGCCATGACCATGCGCGGGGCATGGTCCGGGGATACGCCAGCCAGCATCGAGGACATGCCAGCCATGAAGCACATCACCATGACGCGCCGCGGCGTGCTGGTCTCCGGCGCCGCATCCGCCGCCGGTGCCGTCGCGGCCAACGGTTTCGCCGCCGGTGTCGCCGAAGCCGCGGTCGCCGCCGACAGTGCCGCTGCGCCGCCCGGCAGCGAGGTGAACCTGGAGGTCA
>DNXT01000169.1 GCA_003505795.1 Lysobacteraceae bacterium
TCCGATCTCTGCCGAAGCAGTACCTGCTCGCTGCCGGGCAGCCGCTGATCGCGCACGCGCTGCAGGCGCTGGCCGCGCATCCGGCCGTGGCCGGGCTGATGGTGGCGGTGTCCGACGGCGACGTCGACTGGCCGGGCTGGAGCGAGATCGAGGGCAAGCCGGTGCGCACCTGCATCGGCGGCGACACCCGCGCCGCCTCGGTGCTGGCCGGGCTGCTGGCGCTGCCGGAGTCGGTGCGCGCCGACGACTTCGTGCTGGTGCACGACGCGGCGCGTCCCAATCTCGCGCTTGCCGACCTCGACCGCCTGCTGGAAAGCGGCCGCAACGATCCGGTCGGCGCGATCCTGGCCGCGCCGGTGCGCGACACGCTCAAGCGCGCCGGCGACGACGGCGGCATCGACGGTACCGAGCCGCGGGCCCGCCTGTGGCGCGCCTTCACCCCGCAGCTGTTCCGCCGCCACCAGCTGGTGCGCGGCCTGCAGGACGCGGCCGCGGCCGGGATCGAGGTCACCGACGAGGCCATGGCGATGGAGCGCCAGGGCCTGCGCCCGCTGCTGGTCGAAGGCGGCGAGAGCAACTTCAAGGTGACCACCCCGGCCGACCTGGCGCGCTTCGAGTTCGAACTTTCCCGGCGTGGCGGCTGAGCGCCGGGCGCCGTTTCGCGTAACAGGACCGATATGACCGCATTGAACTTCCGCGTCGGCCAAGGCTACGACGTGCATGCCTTCGGCGAGGGCGACCACCTCATGCTCGGCGGCGTGCGGGTGCCGCACACGCACGGCGTGCTGGCGCACAGCGACGGCGACGTGGTCATCCACGCGCTGTGCGATGCGATGCTCGGGGCGCTGGCGCTCGGCGACATCGGCCTGCATTTCCCGCCGTCGGACCCGCGCTGGCGCGGCGCCGACAGCGCGCAGTTCCTGGCGCACTGCCGCCAGCTGCTGCAGGAGCGCGGCTGGGCGGTCGGCAATGCCGACATCACCGTGATCTGCGAACGGCCGAAGGTCAGCCCGCATGCGCTGGCGATGCGCGAGCGCCTGGCGCAGCTGCTGGGGCTGGAACTGGATTGCCTCAGCATCAAGGCGACCACCAGCGAGAAGCTGGGCTTCACCGGCCGCGGCGAAGGCATCGCGGCGCAGGCCGCGGTGCTGCTGGCGCGCCGTTAGCTTTTTCTCCCTTCGCAGAAGGCGCCCCGAAGGGGCGGATGGGGTTCGGGCGGAGCCGCGCCGCGACAGTCCCTCCGTTCCGGCGATGACGAACGCGTCGCCACGCGTCGGTGGGGTGAATGGCCTGGATCTGCGATGATTCTCCCTGGCTGTCGCGTGGCGACGCGTTCATCGATGCCGCCACCGGTGCTTCCTGCGGCGCGGCTTCGCCCCGTACCCTCTCCCCAACCCCTGGAGGAGAGGAGGCTCAATGTCCGCATCTGAAAGTGCGGGTCAATCAAGTCTCGGGGAATCCCCTGCCTGAAGCCCATTCCACAAGAGCCGCCGCCTTCGCCGCCAGCATCGCCCCTCGGGGCCACGTGCCATGCGCACGGGCTGGCCGATTCCACGGCGGTGGGGACCGGGGTCCCTCGGTCCGGTCACTACTCGATGCAAACGGGGCCAAAGAAAAAGCCGCTGGCGAACCAGCGGCTTCTTCGAACTCGCGAAGAGCAGAGAAGTGATTACTTCTTGGCTTCTTCAGCGGCGTCCTTGGCCTGCTCGGCGGTGTCTTCGGCAGCCTTGGCAGCGTCGGCAGCCTGGTCGGCAGCGGCGTCGGTGGCAGCGCCGGTGGCGGTCGCAGCAGCGTCGGCAGCGGTGTCGGCGGCAGTGGCGGCGGTGTCGGCAGCAGCCTGGGCAGCGTCGGCAGTCTGAGCGCCGGCAGCAGCCGACTGGTCAGCAGCAGCCTGGGCGTCGGCAGCGGCTTCGTTGGCCGAAGCAGCGGCGTCCTGAGCCTGTTCCGGCTTCGAGCACGCAGCCAGGGCCAGACCCAGAGCCAGTGCGATCAGCAGCTTGTTGATGCTCATTTGTGTCAATCCTCGTCGTTAGTTAGGCAACGCGCTATTGCGCGCCCCCAACATGATGACAACCCAAAGTCGGGTGTCAAGCGCACGCGCATTCAGTTTTGAGAAACCGCTGTTAATTGCAATCAAATCAATTCGATGGCGATGGCGGTCGCCTCGCCGCCGCCGATGCAGAGCGTGGCGATTCCGCGCTTGCCGCCGCGCTTGCGCAACGCATTCACCAAGGTCACCACCAGGCGTGCGCCGGAGGCGCCGATCGGATGTCCCAGCGCGCAGGCGCCGCCGTTGACGTTGACCTTGGCATGCGCAATGCCGAGTTCCTTGATCGGCGCCATCGCCACCACCGCGAAGGCCTCGTTGATCTCGAACAGGTCGACCTCGTCCAGCTGCCAGCCGATCTGCCGGACCAGCTTGTCGATCGCCGCGACCGGAGCGGTGGTGAACCATTCCGGCGCCTGCGAGAAGGTGGCGTGGCCGGCGATGCGGGCCAGCGGCGCGATGCCGCGGCGGCGGGCCTCCTCGGCGCTCAGCAGCACGGTCGCCGCGGCGCCGTCGGAAATGCTCGACGAGCTGGCCGCGGTGACGGTGCCGTCCTTCTTGAAGGCCGGCTTCAGCGTCGGGATCTTGCCGATGTCGGACTTGCCCGGCTGCTCGTCGCTGGCCAGCTCGACCTCGCCCTTGCGGGTGGCGACCGTGACCGGGACGATCTCGTCGTCGAACGCGCCGGCCGCCTGCGCGGCCTGGGCGCGGCGCACCGACTCGATCGCGTAGGCGTCCTGGTCTTCGCGGCTGAAGCCGAACTTCTCGGCCGCCATCTCGCCGAACACGCCCATGGCCTGGCCGTCGTAGGGGTTGGTCAGGCCGTCCCAGGCCATGTGGTCGACCGCCTGGAAGTTGCCGTAGCGGTTGCCGGTGCGCGAGTTCGGGATCAGGTGCGGCGCGTTGCTCATCGATTCCATGCCGCCGGCGACCACGATGCTGGCCGAGCCGACCTTGATCAGGTCGTGGCCGAGCATGATCGCCTTCATGCCCGAGCCGCACACCTTGTTGATGGTGGTGGCGCCGGTCGCGGCGGGAATGCCGGCGGCCAGCGCGGCCTGGCGCGCCGGCGCCTGTCCGAGGTTGGCCGGCAGCACGCAGCCCATGATCACTTCGGACACGTCGGCGCCGGCGATGCCGGCCTGCTGCAGCGCCGCGCCGATCGCGGCCGCCCCGAGCGTGGGCGTGGGAACGCCGTTGAACTGCCCCAGGAAGGAGCCGATGGCGGTGCGCTTTGCGGCGGCGATGACGATGTCGGACATGGGGTCGGTGCCTTGGAAAGTGCCCCGATTATCGGTGCGCGCGGGGATTGGCGCCAGCCGCGCGGGCGGATGCAGACAGCGGCGCGTCGATGCCGTATAGAGGCGATGTCGCGACCGACGACCGGGTCGTCTTCTTCAACGGATTGAGATGGGGAGAGCGAAGATGAACGAAGTGTTCCTCGCCAGGACGCTGCTTGCCGCCGCCTTGGCGCTGGTCCTGGGCGCCTGCGGGGGAGGAGGGGGCGGTGGCGGCGTCCGCTCCGACCCGCCGCCGTCGACCACGCCGCCTTCGCCCCCGCCGACCGATCCGCCACCGACCGACCCGCCGCCGACGACGACGCCGACGCCACAGCCGAGCTTCGATGCGCACCTGCGCCTGGTGAACGCGCAGCAGGCACACGACGCGGGCCATACCGGCGCCGGCTACCGCATCGGCGTGGTCGACACCGGCGTCAACCGCAATCACCCGGCGCTGCAGGGGCGGGTGGTGGCGAACTACAGCTACGTCGATCCGCGCTTCAACAACCTCGGCATCGACGACGTGGTCGGCCACGGCACCACGGTGGCCCAGCTGGCGGCGGGAGCCGCGGTCGGCGCCTGGCCGGGCGGCGTGGCGCCCGGTGCGCAGGTCGTCTCGGCACGCATCATCAACGACGAGTCGCCCAAGGACGACGGCTCCGGCCAGGGCAACGAAGTCAATGGCGCGCTCGGACTGCAGCCGATCCACGAGGACCTGATCGCCGCCGGCGTGCGGATCATGAACAACTCCTGGGGCGGGCTGTACTGGGACAACCCGGCCGCCACCGCCGCCATCGCCGCCGAGTACCGTTCCTTCGTCTTCGGCAACGACGGCCTGGTGGTGTTCGCCACCGGCAACGAGTCCTCGCCCGATCCCACCGACATGGCGGCGCTGCCGAGCCAGCCCGGTCCGAACGGCAGCCGGCCCGCCGCCGACCTGGAGCGTGGCTGGCTGGCGGTGGCGGCGCTGGATACCGCCAATCCCTCGCAGCTGGCCGACTACTCCAATGCCTGCGGCGTGGCGATGCGCTACTGCCTGGCCGCGCCGGGCACGGTGGTGTTCACCGGCCACGACGACACCGCCGCGCGCACCAGCTACTACTACAACAGCGGCACCTCCTTCGCCGCACCGCTGGTCTCCGGCGCCGCCGCGCTGGTGTGGGAGGCCTTTCCCTATTTCGGCAACGATCTGGTGCGGCAGACGCTGCTGGGAACGGCCAGGGACCTCGGCGCGCCCGGTGTCGACGCGGTCTTCGGCTACGGCCTGCTCGACGTGGGCAAGGCGCTGCGCGGGCCGGGCAGGTTCGACTGGGGCGACGTGCACGTGGTGCTGCCGGCCGCGACGTCCAGCGTGTGGTCGAACGACATCGGCGGCGCCGGCGGACTGGTCGTGGACGGCGCCGGCAACCGGGTCGACGGCATCGACGATCCCGGGTTGTGGCTCGCCGGCGACAATACCTTCACGGGTGGCTTGCGGGTCGGCAACGGCGCAACGGTCACGCTGGGTGGCGCGTTCGCCTCCGACGTCGAGGTGGAGGCCGGGGCCTATCTGTACCTGTCGCAAGTGCAGCTCGCCGGCGACCTCGCCAATCGCGGCGTGGTCCAGATCAACGCGCTCGAGCAGGCCGGTTCGCGGACCGTCATCGCCGGCGACGTGGTCAACCATGGCGTGTTCTTCAATCGGGAGTTCCCCGGCACGACGCTGGCCGGCTCCTTCAGCCAGGGCGCGGACGGTGAATTCTGGACCTGGATCGGTACCGACCCGCTGCAGGTGTCCGGCCGCGTGCAGCTGGATGGGCGGTTGTACCTGTACGGGGTGAAGTCCGGCTACGTCGCCCGCTACCGCACCGAGATCCTGCTGGCCGATGGCGGCGTGGACGGCCGCTTCGCGCAGGCCGACTACAACACCGACCGCTTCCTGCTGGAGGCTACGGTCGGCTACGACGCCAACAGCGTGTGGCTGGACGTCGATCGCGTCGACGTGGCGGCGGCCGCGACCAGGATGGCGTCGAGCCTCAGCGCGGCGGCGCTGGCCGCCGCCACGCGCGTGGAGGGTGCGTTCCAGCGGGTGGACGCGCATGCCGGCGAACCGATCGTGACCCAGCTGCCGGCATTGCCTGCGGCCACGGTCCAGGGCGCCGCCGGGATCCAGCAGGTCGCCGACGCCGCCGGGTTCCGGGCGACCCTGGAGAGTCTGTCCGGGGAACTGCACGCGCTGGCGACCGCGCGCACGTTCGACAGCATCGATCTGAACCGTCGCACGCTGATGGCGCAGCTGGACGAGCGCAGGCCCGCCGCGGGCGTGCGTGCCTGGTCGCGCGCGGTCGGCGGCGTGGCGGCCCAGGGCGGCGGCGACAGCCGCTACCGGATCTCGGGCTGGATGCTGGGGCAGGACGTCGCGCTGGGCGGTGCGGGGATCGCGGGCTTCGCCTTCGGAGAGACCCGCGCCGACAACCGCCTGGCCGGATCGGGCGACCATGGACACGACCGGCAGACGCAGGCGCAGTTCTACGCAGGATGTTCCGGAGCGGCGCCGTATGCGGTGGCCCAGCTCGGCGGCGGCCGCTACCAGCGGCAGGTGGACCGCGGCCTGTTGCTGGGACCGCAGCGTTACGGCGTCTACAGCCGCTATGCCGGCAGTTTCCTCAGTGCCGCGCTGGAGGGCGGCTACCGCCTGGGCCGCGGCCGCGCCGGCCTGACCCCGTATCTGGGCGCGCAGCATTCGCGAGTGCGGACGCCGGGATTCAGCGAGACCGGCGGGCTCGGTTTCGGCCTGCGTGCCGAACGGGGCGAGGTCGCGCGCTCGCAGCTGCTGGCCGGCCTGCGCGGGGCGTACGCGGGGAGACGCTGGCGGATGGGTGGCTACCTGGAACGCCAGCAGCTGATCGGCAGCCGCGACCGCGGCGTCGCCGCCACGTTCACCGGCATCGGCGCGTGGGCGCCGCTGCCGGCCTCGCCAGTGGCGGGGGCCTCCACGTTGGCCGGCCTCGATGCCACGTTCGCAGCGTCCGCCGCCAGCGAACTCGGCTTCGGCTACGACAGCCGCCTCGGCGGCGACGGGGAGAAGGCCTGGTCGCTGCGCTACCGGTTCGGGTTCTAGGTCGAATCGACATTCAA
>DNXT01000262.1:0-410 GCA_003505795.1 Lysobacteraceae bacterium
CGGCCTTGTTGCGGTACTGCAGCAGGGCGATGCCGCCGAGCAGCGGCCGGGTGCGCGCGAGCAGGCGCGCGGTGTCGGCGTCGTCGGGGGTGATGAGATAGACGCCGCGCAGGGCGGCCGCGCTTCCGGAGCGGGGAACGGGGTGTGACAATGTCGGTCTCCTGTCCTGCAAGCTGCGATTATCCGATGAGCGAGCCCGCCGAGACCACCGCGTACCGCACCTGGATGTGCGTCGTCTGCGGTTTCTTGTACCGCGAGGAGGACGGGCTGCCGGAGGAGGGCATCGCCCCGGGAACGCGCTGGGAAGACGTGCCCGACACCTGGACCTGCCCCGACTGCGGCGTGACCAAGGACGACTTCGAGATGTTCGTGGTGGAGTGAGGCCGCCGCTTCCCTTCCCCCGCAAGCGG
>DNXT01000262.1:543-1160 GCA_003505795.1 Lysobacteraceae bacterium
GAAGGGCGGATGGGGGCGGCTCCGCCGTAGAAGGGCATCGGCAGGCGAAGCAAGGATTGCCTGCGCCCCGGGACCATCGATCGATGGTCGTCATGGGCCTGCGGAATCGACGAGGCGCTAGTGCGCGCGGATGCGCTGGTTGCTCAGTTCCACCAGGTGGCCGCGCATCGCCCCGGCATCGTGCGCCTCGGGATTCAGCTGCAGGTAGCGCGCCAGGTCGTGGCGGGCGCCGCCGAGATGGCCCAGGTGCAGGTAGGCCATGCCGCGATCGCGCAGTGCCTCGGCCTGGTCCGGGACCAGCTTGAGCACGCGGTCGGCGCTGCGCGCGGCGCGGTCCCACTGCTCGCCGTCGGCGTAGACGCCGTGCAGGTTGCGCAGGATCCGCACCAGGATCGCCCGGTGCGGCGCCGGGTCCAGGATCTGCGCCAGCGCACGGTCGTCGGGAATCTCCCCGCCCAGGTGCGGGCGCGCGCGCTCGCGCAGCTCGTCCACGCCCAGCGGGCGGCCGCCGTTGAACGGGTCCATCACCAGGACCCCGTCGTCGACCGGCAGCCGCACCAGGAAATGTCCGGGGAACGAGACGCCGTCGAGCGGAATGCCGAGCCGGCGCGCGACCT
>DNXT01000262.1:1322-2068 GCA_003505795.1 Lysobacteraceae bacterium
TGCCGAGCCGGCGCGCGACCTCGATCTGCACCATCGCCAGCGAGATCGGATTGCCGAGGCGGCGCTCGAACACCTGGTTGATGTAGCTGTTGCGCGGGTCGTAGTACTCGTCGTGGTTGCCGGTGTAGCCCAGCTCCTCGAACAGGTGGCGGTTGACCGCGGCCATCTTCAGCGGCCATACGTCGATCGAGTCGACCTCGTGGCGCAGGTGCTCGACGTGGCTCTGGATCAGCGTGTCGTAAAGGTCGGCGTCGAGTTCGGGGTACTCGTCGCGCGCGATCAGCAGCGCGGTGGACAGCAGCGGCAGTGCGTTGTCGTCCAGGTTCGCGAGCGAGTTCCAGCCGGGCAATGTCAATCTATCCCCCATGCGGCAAGACTGGCGGGAAACCGCGGACGGTTCAAGTCCGGCGCTTCCCGACAGGCGGCCGGTCAGCGCCGTCGCGATCGTTCACGGCAGGGTCGGGATCCCCGGTCCGAAACGCAGCTCGGTGCCGTCCTGCAGTTTCAGTTGCTCGGCCTGGCCGGCATTGAGTTCCAGCACGTAGCGGGCGGGCTTGTTGC
This sequence comes from Lysobacteraceae bacterium, assembly GCA_003505795.1. GTDB lineage: Bacteria > Pseudomonadota > Gammaproteobacteria > Xanthomonadales > Xanthomonadaceae > UBA8801. The sequence continues at coordinate 1,884 of DNXT01000262.1, forward strand.
TGGGATAGGGCGGGCAGGCGTTGCCGGCCGAGCACGGCGGCACGTCGCGCTGCTGCGCCACCAGGCGGCGCTGTTCATCGAAGTAGAGGATGTCCAGCGCGATCTTGGTGTTCTTCATCCAGTACGCCTGCGGCTCGGTGCGGTCGTGGATGAACAGCATGCCGTGGTCGGCCTCCAGCGCATCG
>DNXT01000262.1:2236-2814 GCA_003505795.1 Lysobacteraceae bacterium
TGGTCGGCCTCCAGCGCATCGCGGAACATCAGGCCGCGCGCGCGGGTCTCCTCGTTCTGGGCCAGCTCGACCTGGTAGCGCTTGCCCTGCAGTTCCACCCAGTGGTTGCCACCGGCGCTGGCGCAGCCGCTGAGCAGCAGGAGCAGGGTCAGGACGCAGACGCGGCGCAGGAGGGTCATCGCAGGGATTCCGATAGAGTGAAGGCGCTGCGCACCTTCGGGGATGCGCGGCGCTTCGTCAAGACGGCACAGGGGGCCGCCAGGGCGGCATTCTCCGGCACCGTGCTACGCGCGACCGGCGGCGCAGGCCCGGGTCAGCGCGGCGAACAGCTGGCCGGTTTCCGCCTGCAGCCGCGCCAGCACCGCCGGCGGCGTCTGCACGAACAGCTGGCAGGACAATGCCAGCGCGGCGGCGTTCAGTCCCAGCGGATCGTCGGCGTTGCGCCCCAGCGTGAAGAAGCGGTCGTACAGGTCGAAGCGGCTTTCCACCAGTTGCCCGATCCCGCTTCCCAGCTCGAACTCGATGTCGTAGCCGCCGGCACGTCGCGGCAGCGGCCACCCGCGCGGCGGCCGCAGCGG
>DNXT01000263.1 GCA_003505795.1 Lysobacteraceae bacterium
TGATCAGCCTTCGGCTGCTGTGAAGCGCTTCTTTGGTTACTTTTTCTTTGCACGAGCAAAGAAAAGTGACTCGCGCCCCGAAGGGGGCGAAAGCTCTTGATCCTGCTGTTGCCCCAGAAAGATCACAGGTAAAGCCTGTCGGGACTGAAGTCCCTCCCACAAGAAACAACAGCCTTCAACGGCAGCACTGCCTCGCGCAGCGGCGCGATAAACATCAAGGCTTGCCCTTTCCCACCGTGGCGCGGACTGAAGTCCCTCCCACAGGTTCTCTCCCTCCGGCAGGAATTCCGGGAAAGCTTCATCGCGACTGAAGTCGCTCCTACGAGAAGCGACGGCCACGGGAAGCAACGGCCTTTGCCGGCGGCATCGCCTCGCGCGGCGGCGCGGCAGGCATCGGGACACTCCTACGGGAAGCCGCCGCCTTCACGGGTGGCGCGACACGCACCACGCCAGCCCGTCGCGAGCCCCTCCACGGGGCCCCGGCGGGGCGCCTCACGCTTCCTCGGTCACGCGCAGCACTTCCTCGATGGTGGTCTCGCCGCGCAGCGCCTTGGCCAGGCCGTCCTCGTACATGGTGCGCATGCCGGCGGCGCGGGCGAGCTGCTCGATCTCGCCCATGCCGGCGCGGCGCATCACCGCGCGGCGCAGCTCGTCGTTCATCACCAGGAACTCGACGATGGTGGTGCGCCCCAGGTAACCGGTGGGCGCGCCCGGCGACGGCTGCGGGCGGTACAGGAAGATCTCGCCGTGCGGCTGCAGCCGGCGCAGGCCGAAGCGCTCGATCTCCTCCGGCGAGGCCGGATAGCGTTCGGCGTGGGTCGGCTCGAGCCGGCGCACCAGGCGCTGGCCGAGGATGCCGTTGACCGTGGAGGTCAGCAGGTAATCCTCCACGCCCATGTCGAGCAGGCGGGTGATGCCGCCGGCGGCGTTGTTGGTGTGCAGCGTGGACAACACCAGGTGGCCGGTCAGCGCCGACTGGATCGCGATGCGCGCGGTCTCCAGGTCGCGCATCTCGCCGATCATGATGATGTCCGGGTCCTGGCGCACGATCGAACGCAGCGCGTGGGAGAAGTCCAGGCCGATCTGCGGCTTGGCCTGGATCTGGTTGATGCCCTCGATCTGGTACTCGACCGGGTCCTCGACGGTGATGATCTTGACGTCGGCGGTGTTGAGCTGGCTCAGCGCAGTGTACAGCGTGGTGGTCTTGCCCGAGCCGGTCGGCCCGGTCACCAGCAGGATGCCGTGCGGCAGTTCCAGCACCTTGCGGAACGCCGGCAGGAATTCGTCGGTGAAGCCGAGCCGGTGGAAGTCGAATACCACCGTCTCGCGGTCGAGCAGGCGCATCACCACGCTCTCGCCGTGCGCGGTCGGCACGGTGCTGACGCGCAGGTCCAGTTCCTTGCCCTGCACGCGCAGCATGATGCGGCCGTCCTGCGGCAGCCGGCGCTCGGCGATGTTGAGCTTGGCCATGATCTTGATGCGGCTGATCACCGCCGCGGTCAGCTTGGCCGGCGGGCTCTCGCCTTCCACCAGCACGCCGTCGACGCGGTAGCGCACCTTCAGCCGGTTCTCGAACGGCTCGATGTGGATGTCCGAGGCACGCAGCTCCACCGCGTGCTGGATCACCAGGTTCACCAGCCGGATCACCGGCGCCTCCGACGCCAGGTCGCGCAGCGCCTCGACGTCGTCGGTCGCCCCGGTCTCGCCGTCGGCGGTCTCCACGATGGTGCCCATCGCGCTGCGGCCCTGGCCGTACCAGCGTTCGATCAGGTCGTCGATCTCCGAGCGCAGGCCGACCTGCAGGCGCGGTTCGCAGCCGGTGGCCAGGCGCACCGCGTCGACCGCGTAGCCGTCGTAGGGATCGGCCATCCACACCTCGATGCTGCCGCCCTGTTCGCCCAGCGGGCACAGGTGGAACTGCTTGAGGAAGCGCAGCGACATCGCCGCGATCTCCGGCAGCAGCTCCGGCGCCGGGTCCGGCAGCTGGCGGGCTTCCAGCAGCGGCAGCCGCATCACTTCGGCGCAGGCCTCGGCATGGTCGCGTTCGGACACCAGGCCCAGGCGCCCGAGCAGCGCCAGCAGGCCCAGCCCCGACTCGGCCTGCAGCTGGCGTGCGCGCACCAGGTCGGCGTCCTTCAGCCGCTTGCGCGACAGCAGCAGCTCCACGATGCGCGACTCGGCGCTCCGACCTTCGACGAAATCCTCGGCAACCGCGCTCACGGCATCCTCCACAGGTTACCGGGGGACTTTATCAGCTTGGCGTTGCCGGCCGCGCCGCGGCGCGCGGCCGGCGAAAAGGCAGGCCCTGTCCGCATTGGGCATTGGTCGGCAGCCAGAGAGGTCAGTGGCAGCAACCTGTGGGAGGGACTTCAGTCCCGACGCTTTGCCGGCAAGGCCCGTCGGGACTGAAGTCCCTCCCACAGGAACCTGCCGGGACCAAGATCGATCCCAACGGGAGTGCACGGCGCTGCCGGCTCAGCGATGCCGCGCTTCCAGTACCGCCACCGCATCGGCCAGCGACAGGCCGCGCGCGCGCAGCAGCACGATCAGGTGGTAGAGCAGATCGGCCGACTCGCCGAGCAGTTCCGCCTCGCCCTGGGCGACGCCGGCGAGCGCGGTCTCCACGCCTTCCTCGCCGACCTTCTGCGCGATCCGGCGCGTGCCCTTCTCGAACAGCGCGGTGGTGTAGCTGCCGGCCGGGCGCTCGCGCTCGCGGGTGGCGACCAGCGCGTCGAGTTCGGCCAGGAAGGAAATGCCCGCGCATGCAGGTGCGGGCTCCTGCGAGGGAATCGCACGGGATGCAACGTCCGCGCTCGGCGGTGTGGGCAGCGCGTTGGAAGTCGCATCCACGCCCGGCGCCTGCGCGAAGCAGCTGGCGCGGCCGGTATGGCAGGTCGGCCCGTGCGGGCGCGCCAGCACCAGCAGGGTGTCGCTGTCGCAGTCGACGTCGATCGAGACCAGCGCCAGCACGTTGCCCGAGCTCTCGCCCTTGGTCCACAGGCGCCGCTTGCTGCGGCTGTAGAAGGTGACCAGGCCACGCTCGCGGGTCGTGGCCAGCGCGGCGGCGTCCATGTAGCCGAGCATCAGCACGCGCAGGCTGTCGGCATCCTGCACCACCGCCGGCAACAGGCCGTCGCCCTTGGCCCAGTCCAGCCCGGCGATCGCCGCCTCCAGCGCCGCTGCGGTATCACTGCACATCGCGCACCTCGATCTGTTGCCGGCGCAGGAACCGCTTCAGTTCCGGGATCGGAATCGCGCCGCTGTGGAAGACACTGGCGGCCAGCGCGCCGTCGACGTCGGCCTGCTCGAACACGTCGCAGAAGTGCTGCATCTCGCCGGCGCCGCCGGAGGCGACCAGCGGCACGTGGCACAGGCCGCGCACCTCGCGCAGCTGGGCGATGTCGTAGCCGCGGCGCACGCCATCGCTGTCCATGCAGTTGAGCACGATCTCGCCGGCGCCCAGGCCCTGCGCCTCGACCACCCAGTCCAGCGTGCGCAGCGGCACCGCCTGGGTCTTGCCGGGGTCGCCGCTGAAGCGGCGCACCCGCCACTGGCCGTCGGGCTCGCGGATCGAGTCGATGCCGACCACCACGCACTGCACGCCGAACGCGTCGGCCAGCTCGCTGATCAGCTGCGGCCGGCCCAGCGCCGGCGAATTGATCGAGATCTTGTCGGCGCCGGAGTGCAGCACCCGGCGTGCGGTCTCGACGTCGCCGATGCCGCCGGCGACGCAGAACGGGATGTCGATCAGGCGCGCGACCCGCTCGATCCAGCCGTAGTCGACCGAGCGCCCTTCCGGACTGGCGCCGATGTCGTAGAACACCAGCTCGTCGGCGCCCTGTTCGCGGTAGCGCAACGCCAGTTCGACGATGTCGCCCATGTCGACGTGGTCGCGGAACCTGACGCCCTTGACCACGCGCCCGTCGCGCACGTCCAGGCACGGGATGATGCGGCGGCTCAGCATGCCAGCGCCTCCGGCAGTTGCATGCGACCTTCCAGCAGCGCCTTGCCGAGCACGATGCCGGCGCAGCCGGCGGCCCTGGCGGCGGCGACGTCGGCGACGTCGCGGACGCCGCCGGACACCTGCACCTGCAACTGCGGCGCCAGCCCGCGCAGGTGCGCGTACAGCGCCATGTTCGGCCCGGACAGCATGCCGTCGCGGGCGATGTCGGTGCACAGCAGGTGCTGCAGGCCGGCCCCGGCGTAGCGCACGGCGAGTTCGTCCAGCGTGGTGTCGGCGGTCTCGGTCCAGCCGTGCACCGGCAGGCGCCAGACCCCGTCGCCGTCCTGGCGGGTGTCGAGCGCGACGGTCAGGCGCGCGGCGCCGAACTCGGCCAGCCACGCGGTCACCGCGTCCGGATCGCGCACCGCCAGCGAACCGACCACCACGCGCGCGGCGCCGGCATTGAGGATCCGCGCCACGTCGTCGG
>DNXT01000409.1:0-743 GCA_003505795.1 Lysobacteraceae bacterium
GTGTCGATGGCGTCCTGCTGCGCCGCGTTCCAGGCCCGCGCGTCGCCGCCGATGCGGCCGGCCAGCGCAGCGCGCGCACGCTGCGCCGCCTGCGCGGTGTACAGTGCGGGCGGTCCATCGAACAGCGGGTCGACCTGGTCGTCGGCGACGTGATCAATGTCGTTCCCGCAGCCGGGCGTGAGGGTCTGCGCTAGCGCCTGTGCCGAGGCGATGGTGCGCTGGGTGCGGTTGGCCCAGTAATGGACTCGCCGGCAGTCGCCGCGGTCGCCGCGCAGCAGGCCGGCCTGCAGGTAGAGCGCGTGATAGTAGGCGCCAAACAGGCGCTCCAGTTCGGCGCCGTTGGGCGTCAGGTGGCCGGCGGGAACGGCGAAGCGCGGCCAGGGCCGCAGCGAGAATTCGCCCAGCCGCTCCGGGCTGGACATGGCCGCACGCACGCCGTGGCGCTTGAGGACGATCACCTTTTCCAGTGTGTCCTGGGCGGTGGCGGCGGCGAACGGGAGCAGCAGGGCCAGCGCCAGCAGCGCGCGGGCGAGAGGATGTGGGGGTATGGGCATGGTCGAGGGATCAGTGGAAGCGGAGGGTGCGGAAGCGCTTCGCCCGCCAGGGCGGGCCCTGGGCGAGCGAAGCCGCTCCCGCGGGGATGCGGGCGGTGTTGTGGTCAGAAGCGTGCGCGCAGGCCCACCGACCAAGTGCGGCCGTAGTCGGTGTAGCCGCCGAACAGGTGGTTGCCGGCGAACTGGCGC
>DNXT01000409.1:899-4546 GCA_003505795.1 Lysobacteraceae bacterium
TGGTTGCCGGCGAACTGGCGCTGCACCTCGCCGGTCAGGTTGATCGCGTTGGCGAACAGCGATAGCTGTTCGTTGACCTTCCAGGACACGTTCGCGTCCAGGCTGCCGAAGGCGTCGCTGTTGAGCGTGGCGACGTTGGCGGTGCCGACCGCGTTGAGGATATCGTCGCTCCAGCTGTAGCTCACGCGTGCGGCCAGCGGACCTTTCTCGTAGAACAGCACCGCGTTGTAGGTGTTCCTGGCCACGCCTTCCAGCGCGTCCTTGAAGGTGGCCTCGCCGTCCTTGTATTCGGCCTCGCTGTCGGTCCAGGTGTAGTTGAGCTGTATGCCCAGCCCGTCCAGCGGCGCGGGCAGGCCGGAGAACAGCTGCTGGTAGGCCACCTCGGCGCCCTTGACCATGGCGTTGCTGCCGTTGGTCTTGGACGAGAGCCGGTAGGTGGTGCCCCTGTAGTCCAGGTAGGACAGCTCGGTCTGGATGAAGCGCGAGATGTCCTTGTAGAACACGCCGGCGGTCAGCGCCGAGGTCGCGTCGATGTACCACTCCCAGGTCAGGTCGTACTGCCACGCCTGGAACGGCTTGAGGTGGGGATTGCCGCCGCTGGCGGTCAGTACCAGGTCGCCGGAATTGAAGGTCAGCTTCGAGGACAGGTCGGTCAGGTCGGGACGGGTGACGACCTTACCCGCGGAGGCGCGCAGTACCATGTCCTGGCGCAGGTCCCAGGCCGCGTTCAGCGACGGCAGCGCGTTGGTGTAGCTCTGCGTGAAATGCACCGGCTCGGCGCCGCCGTCGACCTCGGCATGGCCGTCGATGGCCTGCACGGTGCGCACCAGGCGCACGCCCAGGTTGCCGCGCAGCTCGCGTCCGCCCAGCTCGTGGACGAAATCGGCCATCGCGTAGAGCGCGGCGATCTTCTCCTCGACCTCGTAGGAGTTCTGCAGGTCGGCGCTGGTCGGGGTGTCAGCCAGATCGGCGGCGTTCGGCCAGTCGCCCCAGAATTTGGACTCGATCGGCGCCAGCCACTGCGTGGGAACGTGGCCGTCGGCGCCGGAGAGGAAGCTGGAGACGGGCAGTGCCGTGAAGTAGCTGTCGTCGAAGTAGACGCCGCCGATGTCGTTGTCGATCAGGTCGGCGCGGTCGTAGCTGCGCGAGCGCTGGCGGTATTTCGCGCCGAACTTGATCGAGCTGAAGAAGCCGCCGTCGAGCGCGCGCTTGGCGTCGAACTGCAACGCGTCTTCCTTGTCGCGCGCGTCGATCTCGCGCCATTCCAGGCGGCGGCCGGGCGTGGCACCAGGGAGGATGGGATCGTAGCCGCCGGTGAAGCGCCAGTCCGGCACGTTGTCGCCGTCGGCGCGCGGCATCTCCAGCGACATGGCGACGTTGCTGCCGGTGCGCAGGCGGGTGCGGCGGATCGGGTCGGAGTCGTAGCTGTGCGCCTGCGAGTGGAAGGCCACGCCTCCCAGGGTCCAGAGATCGCCGCTCCAGGTAGCGGCGAGGCGGGCGCTGTGGTTCTCGTCGGTGATGCCGGAGGTCTCGCGCGAGATCTGCACCTGGCCGTTGGCATAGTCCAGGCCGACGATGGCGTCGTTGGCGACGCGCACGTTGCGCATCTGCGCCGGCGTCAGGCCGCCCACGCCGAGGCTGTACTCGTCGTAGTTCACGGTCTGCCTGGCATACAGCAGGTCCAGGTTCATCTCCAGCGCAGTGTTGGGCTGCCATTGCAGCGAGGCGGCCACGCCGGTGCGCTCGCGGTCTTCCAACTCCAGGGTCGGGCGGATGCCGGCCGGCGCGTAATGCGCGCCCTCCACGCCGGGCACGCCATCGGCGTAGTAGTTCCACTCGACTTCGTTGACGCGGTCCTGGCGCAGGCTGCGCTGGGCGTGGGCGGCGGACACCAGCAGGCCGAAGGTGGCGTCGGCGTTGACCCAGTTGAACAGCCCGGACACGCGCGGATCGTGGGCGTCGGCCTTCTGCGATTGGCTGGATTCGACCGAGACGTTGGTCAGGGTCTTGACCAGTTCCAGGGGGCGGAAGCTGCGCACGTTGACGATACCGCCGATCGCGCCCTCGTCCAGGTCGGCGGTGGGGCTCTTGACCACGTCAAGGCCGGACACCAGTTCGGCCGGCAGCGTGTCGTAGCGGAACTGGCGCCCGGTCTGCCCGGAGGTGCGCACGTTCTCGTTGACCGCCATGGTCTGGCCGTTGAGCGTGGTGACCTGGAAGTTCGGCCCCAGGCCGCGCACGCGCACGTACACGCCTTCGCCGCGGTCGCGCACGATCGACACGCCGGGCACGCGCTGCAATGCCTCGGCGACGTTCTGCGCCGGCAGCTTGCCGATGTCCTCGGCGGCGATCACGTCCACTACGCTGTCGGCGTAGCGCTTGCCGCGCAGCGCGGCGCTGAGGCTGCCGGCGTAGCTGCCGAGTACCTCGATGCGTTCCAGTTCCTGCAGCGGCGCGGCCGCGGCCGGTGCCACGAAGGACGCGCCCGGAGGAGCGCTGGGTGTCGGCTTCGGGGCCGACGATGCCGCCCCGGCCTCGATGGTGACGGTGCCGGCGTTGATGTAGCGGTAGCGCAGCCCGGTACCCTCGAGCAACTGGCGCAACGCCTGTTCGGTCGGCTGTCCGGCGGCAACGCCGTGCGTGGCCGGGTTGCCGGCGGCGGCGTTGTAGATGAACTTGATGCCGGTCTGGCTGGAAAGCTGGTTGAGCGCGTTGTCCAGCGGCTGCGGCGGGATGGCCTGGGACACTGTGCTCTGCGCGACGGCGGTGCCGTGCAGGGCGAGCGCGATGGAAAGGAACAGGATGCGACGCATGAGGGATCGTCCGTTGTGGGAGGGCGGCCTGCGCGATTGCGCCTGCCTATCCACTACGAGCGCCGCTGGTGCGGGTCGGGTACCGTCTTTTCGGTGAATTTTCTGTTACACGTGAGCCGCATCGCGCTTTCGCCGGCCTAGCGGCTGCGCACCCGGATCTCGTCGGCGCTGGCCAGCGTCCGCAAGGCCGGCTGCTGGTCGAGGAAGATGCGCAGCGAGTCCAGGTCGTCGCCGTGCAGGTTGCCGGTCAGGCGCAACGCGCCGGCCTGCCGGTCTTCCACCACGATGCGGATGCGGTTGAGGCGGTTGAACTGGTCGGCCACGTCGTCCAGCGGGTCGTTGCGGAACACGACCCGGTGCCGCCACCAGGCGGTCATCGTGTCGATGTTCTCCCGGGTCACGCTCACGCGCCGGTCGCGGTAGCCGATGCGCGCGCTCTGCCCGGCGCGCAGGTCGGCCAGCGGCCGCGCCGCGCCGACTTCGCTGCTGACCTGCACCCGGCCTTCGGTCACGCCGACGCGCATCTGCTCGCGCTGCAGGGAAACGTCGAAGGTGGTGCCGATGTCCCGCACCCGCAGGTTCGCCGCGTGCACCTCGAACGGGCGGCGCTCGTGCGCGACCTGGAAGGTCGCCTGCCCGCGCAGCAGGGTGACGTCGCGGCGCAGCAGGCTGAAGCGCGCGCGCAACGCGCTTTCCGCGTTGAGGTGGATCGTGCTGTGGTCGGGCAGGACGATGCTGCGCTGTTCGGCGTGCGCGGTGGCGTAGGTATAGGTGCGTGGCCAGAGCGTCCAGCAGGCCGCCACCGCGACGATCGCCAGCGAGGCGGCGATCGTC
>DNXT01000340.1 GCA_003505795.1 Lysobacteraceae bacterium
GGATCGGCCACGGTCAGCAGCCACGGCGCGGTGGCGGCGACATGGAAGGTGTTGAGCGATCGCAACGGTGCGTTTTCGACCAGCGTCCAGGCGGGTTCCGCGGGGGCGCCGGTCATAGCGCCGACACCGCGCCGCGGCTGGGGGCCTCGCGCCGGCGCCGGATCGCATCGACGCATTCACCGATCAGCTGCGGTCCGCGGAAGATCAGTCCGCTGTAGAGCTGCACCAGGGTCGCGCCGGCGGCCATCTTGGCCACGGCGTCGGCGGCGGAGGCGATGCCGCCGACCCCGACCAGCGGGATCGATTCCGGCAGGCGCGCGCGCAGCCGCCGCAGCACCAGGGTCGACTGGCCCAGCAGCGGCGCGCCGGACAGGCCGCCGGCCTCGGCCGCCTGCGGCAGGTCCTCCAGCATCGGCCGGGCGATCGTGGTGTTGGTCGCGACCACGCCGTCCACCGCCAGGTCCGACAGCACGCGCGCGGCGGCGTCGATGTCGCGGTCGTTGAGGTCGGGAGCGACCTTCACCAGCATCGGCACGCGGCGGCCGTGGCGCGCGGCCAGCTGCTCCTGGGTCTCGCGCAGGTCGCCGATCAGCTGGCGCAGCGCCTGTTCTTCCTGCAGTTCGCGCAGGCCGGCGGTGTTGGGCGAGGAGATGTTGACGGTGATGTAGTCGGCCAGCGCGTACACCCGCTCCATGCAGTGCCGGTAGTCGCCGGATGCGTCCTCGTTGGGCGTGTCCTTGTTCTTGCCGATGTTGATGCCGAGCAGGCCGCCGCGCCGGCGCGAACGCTCGACGTTCTTCACCAGCGCGTCGACGCCGAGGTTGTTGAACCCCATGCGGTTGATGATCGCCTGCCGGTCGGCGATCCGGAACATGCGCGGCCTCGGGTTGCCGCCCTGCGGGCGCGGGGTGACGGTGCCGATCTCGACGAAGCCGAACCCCAGCGCCAGCAGCGCGTCGACGTGCTCGCCGTTCTTGTCCAGGCCGGCGGCCAGGCCGACCGGGTTGGGAAAGGTCAGGCCGAAGGCGGGGGTCGGCAGCTGCGCCGGCCGGCGCGCCAGCAGCGGGGTGGTGCCGGTGCGGTAGGCGGCCTCGAGGGCGCCGAGGCCGAGGCCGTGTGCGCGTTCGGCATCGAAGGCGAACAGGAAGGGGCGGGCTAGGGAATACATGGTCAGGGGCTGTCAGCGCTGTGGGGATGGGCCACGTTGCCGTGCACGGCAACCCGAACGGCCGTGCATGGGCGCGCACGGCGCGGCGGCGTCACTCGGTCTGTTATCGACATAAGCTCTCCATTGTTGCGTGCCCCGCGCGCCCATGCACGGCGTGGCCCTTCCGACGGCGTTGGCACGGACCCTAGCCCAGCGTGCCGGCGAAGGCACGGGTTTGGTACTGGAAATCGACATGCCCGTCCTCGGCATGCCGTTGGAACAGGGCCTGCAGGTCATCGAGCATGGGCGCATGCCCCGGGTCGCCTGCCAGCGGCGCGTAGGACGAGGACAGCAGCCGGCCGCGCAGCGCGTCGTAGTCGAGCCGCTGCACGTTCGGGAACTGCGCCTGGTCGCGGAAGCCGCGCCCGAACCACCGGCGCATGGTCGCATCGTCCTGGTAGCGCTCGGCCACCGCGCTGTAGTCGCTGCCGTGGTCGAGCAGCAACTGCTCGTAGCCGCGCATGAACGGCGAGCTGTCGAGCAGGCGCGAGTTCCAGTACACCAGCGCCAGTCCTCCCGGCGCCAGAATGCGCGCCCATTCCGCGCGCACCGCCTGCATGTCGAACCAGTGGAAGGCCTGCGCGGCGCTGACCAGGTCGATGCTGGCGGCATCCAGCGTGGTCGCCTCGGCGCTGCCGTCGACCGCACGGAAGCCGGGGAAGTCGCCGAGCCATTGCTGCGCGGCGGTCCGCATCGCCGCGTTCGGCTCGACCGCGACCACCGGGTGGCCGGCTTCGAGGAACATCCGCGAGGAAATGCCGGTGCCGGCGCCGATGTCGGCGACCCGCGCGGCGGCGCCGACGCCGAGCGACTGCCTGATCCATTGCAGCAGCTGCGGCGGGTAGCCCGGGCGATAGCGCACGTAGTCGGCCACCCGGTTGCTGAAGCGCTGCTGCGAGGAGAGGGTGCTCATCGCGTCAGGACTGCAGGTGCGCGAACCAGGCCAGCCCGCCGAAGAACAGCACGAAGGCGAGGATGCCGACCACCCACAACGCGACCGACAGCCAGCCCAGCACCAGGCCGGCGACCGCGAAGCCGTCGCCGTCCAGGCGCCCGGGATTCCTGCGGATCTCGGCGCGGGCCAGGTGGCCGGTGATGATGGCGCCGATGCTGCCGACGAACGGCAGCAGGGTCCAGCCGAGGATGCCGGCCACCAGGCTGACGATGGCGAGGGAGCTGGTCTGGCGAACGATGCTCATCGGGGACGCTCCTTGTGGATGCCGGCCGTGGGAAGGCCGCAGGCTTCGTGGAAAGACAGGGCGATTATTCCAGATGCGCCCGGGCGCCGGGCGCAGCCTCGCGCGGGCGCGGCGGGATCGGCCGCGCTCCGGATCACAGGTCGAACTTGATGCCCTGGGCCAGCGGCAGCGAATCGGAATAGTTGATGGTGTTGGTCTGGCGCCGCATGTACACCTTCCACGCGTCCGAGCCGGACTCGCGGCCGCCGCCGGTGTCCTTCTCGCCGCCGAACGCGCCGCCGATCTCGGCGCCGCTGGTACCGATGTTGACGTTGGCGATGCCGCAGTCGCTGCCGGCCGCCGACAGGAACTTCTCGGCCGCCTTCAGGTTCTGGGTGAAGATCGACGACGACAGGCCCTGCGGCACGCCGTTCTGCATCTCGATGGCCTCGTCCAGCGTCGAATACTTCATCACGTACAGGATCGGCGCGAAGGTCTCGTGCTGCACCACCTCGTCGCTGTTCTTCAGGCCGGTGACGATCGCCGGCAACACGAAGTTGCCGGGGCGGTCGATCGCGGTGCCGCCGGTCTCGACGGTGCCGCCGGCGGCCTTGGCCTTGGCGATCGAGGCCAGGAACTGCTCGACCGCGCCGCGGCTGTTGAGCGGGCCCATCAGGTTGGCGGGGTCGGTCGGGTCGCCGATCTTGCCCTCGACCTGCTTGTAGGCCTTGACCAGCGTGGCCAGCACGGTGTCGTGGATCGACTCGTGCACGATCAGCCGGCGGGTGGTGGTGCAGCGCTGGCCGGCGGTGCCGACCGCGCCGAACACGATGCCCGGGATCGCCAGCTTCAGGTCGGCGCTCTCGTCGAGGATGATCGCGTTGTTGCCGCCAAGCTCCAGCAGGCTGCGGCCGAGCCGGCGCGCGACCTTCTCGGCGACCGTGCGGCCGACCTGGGTCGAGCCGGTGAAGCTGATCAGCGGCACCCGCGCGTCGTCGACCAGCTTCTCCGACAGCGCGGTGCCGGCGTCGTTGATCAGGAAGAAGATGTCCGGGAAGCCGGCGTCCTTCAGCGCCGCGTTGCAGATCTTCTGCGTGGCGATCGCGGTCAGCGGGGTCTTGTTGGACGGCTTCCAGATGCAGACGTCGCCGCAGATCGCGGCCAGGAACGCGTTCCAGCTCCACACCGCGACCGGGAAGTTGAAGGCGCTGATGACGCCGACCAGGCCGAGCGGCTGGTACTGCTCGTACATGCGGTGGCCGGGACGCTCCGAATGCATGGTGTAGCCATGCAGCATGCGGCTCTGGCCTACCGCGAAGTCGGCGATGTCGATCATCTCCTGCACTTCGCCGTCGCCCTCGGGCTTGCTCTTGCCCATCTCCAGCGCGACCAGCGAGCCGAGCGCGTCCTTGTGCCTGCGCAGCGCCTCGCCGCACAGGCGCACCGCTTCGCCGCGGCGCGGCGCGGGAGTGGTGCGCCAGAGCTTGAACGCGGCCTGGGCGCGGGCGACGACCTGCTCGTAGTCCTCGGCCGTGGTGGCCTGGACCTCGGCGATGACCTCGTTGGTGGCCGGGTTCAGCGGCTTCAGCACGCCGGCGCCGGTCGCCTGCGACCATTCGCCGTTGCCGAGGTAGGTACCGGCATTGGACGCGGCGAGGTCGAGCGCCTTGAGCAGATCTGCGGACATGGAGTCTCCTGGGTTCGATTGCGACAGGGCGCCGCCGCAGGCGGGGGATGCGGCGCGGGTTGACCGCGAATTTTAGCAGAGCGCGGGCCCGCGGCCCGAGGCGTCGCCGCGGCCACGGCTTGGCAAGCGCCGCGATCATGCGACAATGCGCGCCTTGGCCCCGTAGCTCAGCTGGATAGAGCGGTCCCCTCCTAAGGGACAGGTCGTGCGTTCGAATCGCGCCGGGGTCACCATCCTTGCCAGCGCAGTCCCGCGATCATGCGCGGCCGCGTGGTCTCCCGGTTCCGGAGCGCCGGGGCGTCGTCGAGGTCGACCAGGCTATCGATGGATGCCCGGGCCCGGTGCGGGGCGCGGATCCCCGGCACGGCCGGGTCGCCGCTTGCGGTGGGAAATCCCGCAGGCCGATTGGGCCCGTTGCACGCGCGCAGGTCATAGCCGGGGAGGGCGTGCGGTCCCGATGGCGGCATCGGCGAAGCGCCATGACCTGAGTGTCTCGCGCAACTAGCGGGCGTCGGCGTCCACGTCGATCGGTGCCGATCCCTCGCCGCGGCGCCGCTGCGCCTGTACCGCCCGCCTGGCGAGCGCCTCGTACTGCTGGCGGATCTGCTCCAGCCGCTTCTCGTCCAGCTCCTCCAGGTTCAGTAGCTCGTCGTTGCCTTCGCGCGCCACCCGGATCAGTTCGTCGAGCTTGATCTGCATCGCCGCGGTGTCGGCGTTCTGGGTGTGCTGGATCAGGAAGACCATCAGGAAGGTGATGATGGTGGTGCCGGTGTTGATCACCAGTTGCCAGGTGTCGTTGAAGCCGAACACCGGGCCGCTGATCGCCCACAGCACCACGATCGCCACCGCCGAGCAGAACGTCCAGGGCGACCCGGCGGCGCTGGAGGCCTTCTTGGCGACGGTGTTGAAGAAGTTGCGTATGTTCATGGGCCGGCAGCGGGAAAAGGAACTGGCGCGACGGTAGGGCCTTGCCTGTCCACGCTGCGCGAAGCCGCGCAGGCACCGCGCACGATTGGTTTCCCGGGTAATCAATCGGGCCACGGTTGCATGTGCAAGTCGCTGAATGCAATTGGTTTCATGGCCCGGCCGCCGACGCAGGCCGGCATGTCGCGCTGCAGCACTTGACAGCCCGGCGGCGGCTGATGTCTTGTTGCCCGCATGCCGAATGTCGTTCCCGCCACCACGCGCATCCGTATCGCCGCCCCCGGCGCGGCCGGCGTGGGCGCGGCCGGCACCACCACCATTACCACCCGCACCATTCGCCCGGTGCGGTCCGTCGTCTTCGCGTAACTTCCGAAAACCACGGCCCCGCACCCGGATCAGGATGCGGGGGTGTCCCCCAGCCTGATGCGGACGGGGCCTCCCAACGAGGTCTGTCGATGTCATCGCCTGCTGTCACGCTGGAACCAGGATCCGCCGCCGAACCCGCGCCTGTGCCGCGCACCGTCGTCCACAAGTTCGGCGGCACCTCGGTGGCCGATGCCGAGCGCTACCGCCACGTCGCCCGGCTGCTGCTGGCGCGCGAGGAGACGCTGCAGGTCACCGTGGTGTCGGCGATGAAGGGCGTCACCGACGCGCTGATCGAGCTGGCCGAGCTGGCCGCGGGCAACCGCGACGAATGGCGCGAGCGCTGGCACGAGACGCGGGCGCGGCATCGCGGCGCGGCGGTGGCGCTGGACCCTGCCGCCGCCGCGGCGGTGCAGCGCAGCGCGCAGGCGGTCGAGGCGATCGTCGCCAGGGGCGAACCGGTCTACGGCATCAATACCGGCTTCGGCAAGCTCGCCACGGTACGGATCGAGCGCGAGGACCTGGAGACGCTGCAGCGGAACATCGTGCTGTCGCACGCCGCCGGCGTCGGCGAGCCGATGCCGGTCGCGGTGGTGCGGCTGATGCTGGCGCTGAAGCTGGTCAGCCTGGCGCAGGGCGCCTCGGGGGTGAAGCCGGCGACGCTGGCGCTGCTGGAAGCGATGCTGCGGCAGGACCTGGTCCCGGTCGTGCCCTGCCAGGGTTCGGTCGGCGCATCCGGCGACCTGGCGCCGCTGTCGCACATGGCCGCGGTGATGATCGGCACCGGCGAGGCTTTCCTGCGCGGCGAGCGCATGCCCGCCGGCCAAGCGCTGTCCAGGGCCGGCCTGCAGCCGCTCGTGCTCGGCGCCAAGGAAGGCCTGGCGCTGCTCAACGGCACCCAGTATTCGACCGCCTACGCGCTGGCCGCGCTGTTCGAGATCGAAACCGTGTTCCAGGCCGCGCTGGTCGCCGGCGCGCTGTCGACCGAGGCGGCCAAGGGCTCGGACACGCCGTTCGACCCGCGCATCCACGCGCTGCGCGGCCAGCCCGGGCAGATCGTCGTCGCCGATGCGCTGCGCGGGCTGATGGCCGGCTCGGCGATCCGCGAGTCGCACCGCGAGAACGACGTGCGCGTGCAGGACCCGTACTGCCTGCGCTGCCAGCCGCAGGTGATGGGCGC
>DNXT01000476.1:0-720 GCA_003505795.1 Lysobacteraceae bacterium
GTCGCCGCATCGGCCGGCTTGGCGGCCAGCGCCGCCGGCGCCGCCAGCGCCGTCGTCAGGACCATCAGGCAGGCCCGCGCCACGTTGCGGTAGGTCATCGTCGGACTCCTCCAGGGAAAGTGGCGCGAGCCTAGCACGCGGTCCGCCCATGCCGGCGACATTCAAAAAGCGTTAGCGAAGCCTTCGGCGCGGAACACTGAATCCGTGCAGGAGTCACATGCAATGCGCGGACACATGACTATCCTGTCGGCTGTACTTGCACAGGAGCCTCCCATGACCCAGTTCCGTGAACTCGGCCGCTCCGGCCTGAAGGTCGCGCCGATCGCCTTCGGCGGCAACGTGTTCGGCTGGAGCGCCGACGAGAAGACCTCGTTCGCGCTGCTCGACGCCTTCGTCGACGCCGGCTTCAACCTGGTCGACACCGCCGACGGCTACTCGGCCTGGGTGCCCGGCAACCACGGCGGCGAGTCGGAGACCATCATCGGCAACTGGCTCAAGCGCAGCGGCAAGCGCGACAAGGTGGTGGTCGCGACCAAGGTGGCCAAGTGGAGCGAGCAGCCGGGCCTGTCGGCCGACAACATCGCCGAGGCGGTGGAAGGTTCGCTCAAGCGCCTGCAGACCGACGTGATCGACCTGTACCAGGCCCACGAGGACGACGAGTCGACGCCGCTGGAATCCACGCTCGCCGCGTTCGGGCGCCTGGTCGAGCAGGGCAAGGTG
>DNXT01000476.1:872-3159 GCA_003505795.1 Lysobacteraceae bacterium
GGTCGAGCAGGGCAAGGTGCGGGCGATCGGCGCGTCCAACTACACCGCCGCCCGGCTGCGCGACGCGCTGGAGGTCTCCGAGCAGTTCAAGCTGCCGCGCTACGAGACGCTGCAGCCGGAGTACAACCTCTACGACCGCGCCGGCTACGAAGCCGAGCTGGAGCCGCTGGTCCGCGAGCAATCGCTCGGCGTGATCAGCTACTACTCGCTGGCCAGCGGCTTCCTGACCGGCAAGTACCGCACTGCCGACGACGCCGGCAAGAGCAGTGCGCGCGGCGCCTCGGTGGTGAAGCAGTACCTCAATCCGCGCGGGCTGCGCATCCTCGCCGCGCTCGACGACATCGCCGCCAAGCACTCGGCCACGCCGGCGCAGATCGCGCTGGCCTGGCTGATCGCCCGCCCCGGCGTGGCCGCGCCGATCGCCAGCGCCACCAGCGTCGAGCAACTGCGCGACATCCTCGCCGCAGCCACGCTGTCGCTGTCGGCCGACGACGTCGCGCAGCTGGATGCGGCCAGCGCCGAGAACGCCTGATCGAGGCCGCGCCGGTGCCGCACGGCGGTTGCCGTGCCGCCGGCTGTCGGACCTTTTTGTCGCGGCAACCGGTGCGGCCGCGGCGGATCTGCTACGGTGCCGTCCACAGGGGAACCCGTCCCGGCTACGGAGTCGAACCCATGCCAACCGCCCTTGCTGCATCCACGCCCGCCCCCGTCGCGGCCGATGTCGAGGCCGAACTCGCCTACTGGCGCGGCGTGCATGCCGACGGCCATCTCGGCGACCGCGATTTCAGCGACTACTCGACCGTGCTGAAGCTGGGCTACGACGTCTACCTGGCCTACCCGCGCGCCACCGAGGCGCAGCGCTACCGGGTGCTGCAGGATGGCTATCACCTGCTGCGCCCGTCGCTGCACATTCCCTGGGACGAGGCGCGCTGGCTGGTGCGGCATGCCTGGCGCCACCTGCAGGACGCGGCGCGTCCGCACTGAGCCGGCGCGTCGCTCAGTTCCACCACGCCGCGGCGGTGTGCCGCTCGATGCGGTGCTTGCCGGCCAGCGCGTGCATGCCCTGCAGGGTGGCGGCGATCAGGTTGGCATAGCCCAGGCGCCACAACCGCACGCGGTCGCCGGCGTCGCCGGCATCGCCGAGCCCGTCGCGCACCTGCGGCAGGCGCCGGTCGGCCAGCGCGGCGCGCTCCATGTACGGGCGCTCCGGCTCGATCACGTCCACCGGCTCGCGCCAGACGTCGGCGACCTGCTCGGCGATGCCGACGACATGCGACAGCTGGTGCATGCCGGTCAGGGTCTCGTGCAGCATCTCGCGGTACGCCCATTGCCACAGCGCCGCCTTGCGCGACAGCTGTTCCGGCCCGAGGGCGCCGAGCGCCAGATCCACCTTCTCGATACGCGAATCGATCATTGCGCCGACTCCTTATGCTGCTATGCAGCATGATTCCACGGGACCACGTTAGCGGGATGTGAGCACGGGCCGGACCGGGCCCGGCGCGTGGTCACACTGACTTCCCTCACATGCCCGGACGCGGCCGCGCCGCCATGCTGGGGCCATCTCCTCCCGGAAGGCCCGGTCGCATGCGCATCCCCTCCCGCCGCTGGCTGTTGCCGGTGCTGCTGCTGATGTCCGCCGCCGCGCAGGTCGATGCCGCGCAGGCGAAGCTGTCCTCGCGCCAATGCGGTTTCAGCACGCCCTACGACGTCCTCGCCGACAACGGCGGCATCTGGCTGCGGCGCGCGCACGGCACCCCGCAGGAGGTGTTCTTCCACGATGGCCGGCTGTCCGTCGACCACCAGGTGCGGGCGGTCAGCGACGCCGACGCGCAACGCCTGCGCCAGCTCGAGTCCGGTACCCGCGCCTTGATGCCGGCGGTCGCGACGATCGCGCGCGAGTCGGTCGGCATCGCCTTCGATGCGTTCGCCGGCGTCACCGAGGCGATGACCGGCAGCAAGCGCAAGGCACGCCAGCTCGACCGCTATCGCGCCGACGCGCTGGCGCTGGTCGACGCCTCGATCGGCAAGGGCCGCTGGGAACAGGACCTGTTCGACGAACGCTTCCAGGCCAGCATCGAGAAGGCCGCCGAGGACATGGCCGGCAGCATCGGCCGCAGCGCGCTGCTGGCGGTGTTCACCGGCGGCGCGGGCCGGCTGGAACGCCGCAGCGAGCAGATGGAGCGCGACCTGGAGCAACGCATGGATGCGCGCAGCGAGGCGCTGGAAGCACAGGCGCAGGCGCTGTGCGGCCAGGTCGAGCGCTTGCATGCGCTGCAGCAGGCGCTGG
>DNXT01000479.1:0-4707 GCA_003505795.1 Lysobacteraceae bacterium
GGCGGCGCCGGGGCTGCGCCGCGGCTATCTGGACCTGCGCCTGCCCGGCCGCCCCGGGCAGCCGGCCACCGCCCGCGTGAAGCTCGGCGAGGCCGCGCACGATCGCGCCTACGACAGCCTGCAACTGGATCCGGCGACGGGTGCAGTCATCGAATCCCTGCCGTACGCCGGCCTGCCGACCGGGCGCAGGATCACGACCAGCATGTTCGCGCTGCACTCGGGCAGTTTCTTCGGCTTGCCGGGGCGGGTGGTGGTGATGCTCTCGTCGCTGGCGATGAGCGTGTTCTTCGTCACCGGCTGGATGCTGTACCTGGATCGCCGGCGCAAGAAGCGGCAGGCGCGCGCGTCGCGGCTGGCGCTGGCCATGGCAGATGGCGGCGATGCGGGCGATGGCCACTGGCTGGTGTCGTTCGCCAGCCAGAGCGGGTTCGCCGAACAGCTGGCGTGGCGCACCGCCGGGCAGTTGCAGGCCGCCGGCCTGCCGGTGCAGGTGCACCCGCTCGCGCGCCTGGATGGCAGCCTGCTGGCGGGCACGCGCAGGGCGCTGTTCGTGATCAGCACCTTCGGCGACGGCGAGGCGCCGGATGCCGCGCGCGCGTTCGAGCGCAAGGTGCTGGGGCAGAACCACCCGCTGCGCGACCTGGGCTATGCGGTGCTGGCACTGGGCGATCGCCAGTACGCCAGCTTCTGCGGCTTCCCGCGGCGGGTCGATGCCTGGCTCGGCGCGCAGGGCGCGCGTTCGCTGTTCCCGCCGGTGGAGGTCGATGGCAGCGATGCCGCGGCCTTGCAGCGCTGGCAGGCGCATCTGGTGGAACTCACCGGCGCGCCGGCGGAGTCGCCGCTGCTGGCCGGGGAGGCGCCGTTCCTGCCCTGGACGCTGGACGCGCGGCTGCACCTGAATCGCGGCAGCGCCGGCGGTGCGATCTGGCGGGTGGCGTTGACGCCTCCGGCCGACGTCGCCTGGCAGGCCGGCGATATCCTGCAGATCCTGCCGCGGCATGCTCCGCAACATGTCCACGCCGTGCTTGCGCGGCTCGGCCTCGATCCGGGGACAACGGTGACGGTCGCCGGAACCCCGCTGGCGCTGGCGCTCGCCGTTGCCGAGCGCGTGCTGCCCGAGCCGCCGGCCGAACCGATGCCGCCGGCGGACGTGCAGGCCTGGCTGTCGTCCCTGCCGATGCTGCCGCAGCGCGAATACTCGATCGCCTCGATCCAGGTCGACGGCCGCGTCGAGTTGGTGGTGCGCCTGGCCGCGCTGCCGGATGGCCGCACCGGGCTGGGGTCGGGCTGGCTGACCACCCATGCCGAACCTGGCCAGCCGATCCAGGCGCGCGTGCGCCGCAACCCGGCGTTCCACCGTCGTGCGGGTGGGGCGCCGATGATCCTGATCGGCAACGGCACCGGCATCGCCGGCCTGCGCAGCCTGCTGCGCGAAGCCGCCGGCGATGCCCACCGCGGCCACTGGCTGATCTATGGCGAGCGCCAGCGCGCGCACGACCATGTCTTCGCCGACGAGATAGAGGACTGGCAACGGTCGGGGCACCTGGTGCGTGTCGACCTGGCGTTCTCGCGCGACCAGGCCGGGCGCGTCTACGTGCAGGACCTGCTGCGGGCCGCGCTCGACGGGTTGCGCCGATGGGTCGACGAGGGCGCGACGATCCACGTCTGCGGTTCGATGCAGGGCATGGCGCAGGCCGTGGACGAGGTGCTGTGCGAGGCGCTCGGGGTCGAGCAGGTGGACGCGTTGCGCCAGCAGGGGCGCTACCGGCGCGACGTGTACTGACTCGGTCGCGGCGTGCCTGCGCGCTGTTGGCGCCAGGCGCGCCGGCGTTTCAGCGGAACAGTCCCAGCGTCACCGCGGCGAGCACCAGGTAGCGGCCGGCCTTGGCGATGGCGACCAGCGGCAGGAAGACGCGCAGCGGCTCGCGCATCACTCCGGCGGCCAGGGTCAGCGGGTCGCCGACGATCGGCGCCCAGCTCAGCAGCAATGACCACTTGCCGTAGCGGCCGTACCAGCGCCGCGCGCGTTCGAGCGCGGCCGGCCCGACCGGGAACCAGCGCCGCTCGCGGAAGCGCGCCAGTTCGTGTCCGAGCAGCCAGTTCACCAGCGAGCCAAGGACGTTGCCGGCGCTGGCGACCACCACCAGCAGAAGTGGCGGGCGGCCTTCGAGCAGCAGCGCCACCAGCACGGCCTCCGATTGCAGCGGCAGCAGGGTGGCCGCGACGAAGGCGGCGGCGAACAGCGCCAGGTAGCTCATGCAGGCCGTCGCGGGCAGCGCCTACCTGGCATAGCCCTGCAGCAGCCTGAGCAGCACCTGCGCCTCGTCGCGGCGCCGGGCCTCGTCGGTCTCGGCGACGACGTGCTCGTCGAGATGGCCGATCAGCACTTCCATCATCAGCGCATGCATGGCGCCCTTGGCCGCGGCCATCTGCACCAGCACGTCCGCGCAGTCGGCGTCGCCTTGGAGCGCCTTCTCGAGGGCATTGACCTGGCCGGCCACCCGCCGGACCCGGGACAGCAGCTTCTTCTTGTTGCGGGAGACGTGCGCCATGGCGCCGGATCATATACCCTTGGGGGGTATATTCCAACGACGGTTCGCTGCCATGTCCCTCGATGCCGTCGCCGCGCAGCGGCGCCATTCCCACGCCTTCGACAGCGGCAACGCGCTGGCCGAACGCGGCGCCAGGCGCGCGCTGTGGCTGACCCTGGCCATGATGGTGGTCGAGATCGCCGGCGGCTGGTGGTTCAACTCGATGGCGGTGCTGGCCGACGGCTGGCACATGAGCTCGCATGCGCTGGCGCTGGGACTCTCGGCG
Source organism: Lysobacteraceae bacterium (assembly GCA_003505795.1). Classification (GTDB taxonomy): domain Bacteria; phylum Pseudomonadota; class Gammaproteobacteria; order Xanthomonadales; family Xanthomonadaceae; genus UBA8801. The sequence continues at coordinate 2,818 of DNXT01000479.1, forward strand.
TTCGCCTATGCCTGCGCGCGCCGCTACGCCGCCGATCCGCGATTCGCGTTCGGCACCTGGAAGATCGAGATCCTCGCCGGCTACACCAGTGCGATCCTGCTGCTGGGCGTGGCCGGCCTGATGGCGTTCCAGTCGGTGGAACGGCTGCTGCAACCCAGCCAGATCCATTATCCGCAGGCGATCGCGATCGCCGTGATCGGGCTCATGGTCAATCTGCTCTGCGCCTGGTGGCTGCGCGACCACCACGATCACGATCATCATGACCATGACCATGACCATGACCATGACCATGACCACGGCGGCCACGACCATCCTCGCAGCCACGGTCATGGCCATGACCACGACCTCAACCGCCATTCGGCCTTCACGCACGTGATCGCCGACGCCGCCACCTCGGTGCTGGCGATCGTCGCGCTGCTGGGCGGGCTGTGGTTCGGCGCGTCGTGGCTGGACCCGCTGATGGGCATTGCCGGCTCGGTGCTGGTGACGGCGTGGGCCTGGGGACTGCTGCGCAGGACCGGGCGGATCCTGCTGGACGCGGAGATGGATGCGCCGGTGGTCGCCGAGATCCGCCAGGCGATCGAGCAGGGCGAGGTGCCGGCGCGCCTCAGCGACCTGCACGTCTGGCAGGTGGGACGCGGCAAGTACGCGTGCGTGGCCGACGTGGTGACCGCCTCCGACTGCGATGCGGAGCGCTTCCGCCAGGCGCTGTCGGTGCACGAGGAAATCGTCCATGTGACGCTGGAAGTGCACCGCGTCGGTTAGCGGTCGCGCGCGGCGCCTGTACCGGCGATGCTAGAGTGGCCGCCCGCCGCCCGCGAGCCGCTGCAGATCATGAACACGTCCACGCCTTACCCGATCGGAACGCCCGGCAAGCCCTGGGGCGATGCGGAGAAGGCGCAGTGGCTCGCGCGGCAGGTGCGCCGGCGCAGCTATCGGGACGACGTGGTGGCTGCGGTGGAGCGCCTGCGCGAGCGGTTCGAGGTGAGCGAATACGGCACCCTCGTCTACGCTGCCGAGACCTTCCCGCTATTGGCGGTGCGCAGCCGGGACTGGGACCAGGCGTTGCCGGTGGCGCTGGTCACGGGCGGCGTGCACGGCTACGAGACCAGCGGCGTCCACGGCGCGCTGCAGTTTCTGGAGCAACGCGCGGCCGACCATGCCGGCCGCTTCAACCTGCTGGTGGTGCCGTGCGTGAATCCGTGGGGCTACGAGCGGATCCATCGCTGGAACGCCGAGGCGGTCGATCCGAACCGCTCGTTCCGGCCGGACAGCCCGGCCCGGGAAGCGGCGGCATTGATGGCGCTGGTGGCGCCGCTGCGCGGGCGCGTGCTGGTGCACATCGACCTGCACGAGACCACCGACAGCGACGAGACCGAGTTCCGCCCGGCGCTGGCCGCGCGCGACGGCAAGCCGTTCGAGCCGGGCGGGATTCCGGACGGTTTCTATCTGGTCGGCGACAGCGAGAATCCGCAGCCGGCGTTCCAGCAGGCGGTGATCGCGGCGGTCGAGGCGGTGACCCATATCGCGCCGGCCGACGCCGACGGCCAGATCATCGGATCGCCCTGCGTGGCACGCGGGGTCATCAACTATCCGGTCGAGCGGCTGGGCCTGTGCGCGGGCATCACCGATGCGCGCTACACCACCACCACCGAGGTCTATCCGGACAGCCCGCGCGCCACGCCGGCGCAATGCAACGAGGCGCAGGTGGCGGCGATCGACGCGGCGCTGCGGTATGCGCTGGCGAACCGGGACTGAAGTGTCCCTTCCACAGCGGCGTCCACATCGGACGAAGGTGCCCCGAAGGGGGGATGAGGGTACGGGCGAAGCGCTCTGCAGCAGGCCCAAAGCGACGATAACGATGAACGCGTCGCCATGCGCCAGCCAAGG
>DNXT01000479.1:4913-5221 GCA_003505795.1 Lysobacteraceae bacterium
GTCGCCATGCGCCAGCCAAGGGACAAGGGAACCATGGCAAACGCATGCCCGGATCGTTCACCCTCCTGGCGCGTGGCGACGCGTTTGTTCTTGCCGGTCACCGACGCTTCCTTGCGGCGCCCCTCACCCCAACCCTTCTCCCGATGGGAGGGGGGCTGGAGCCCGCATCTGAGAATTCGTGCCGATCAGGTTCGCGGAAAGGCGGGCATGGTCCCGCACGCGGGAGAAGAGGCAGGGCAGGGTTGCGCCGACGCCGGTCGCGGCGCGGCAATCCGCGAGCGTAGCGGCGGCGGCTTAGCCGCGCCGCG
>DNXT01000118.1 GCA_003505795.1 Lysobacteraceae bacterium
GCCCCACCGTGCGCGGCAGCAGCCGTCGCGCGGAGTCGGCGACCGCAACCGCCCGATGCCCCGCCAGGTCGCCGCGGCCCACCCGCTTGCTGCCGGCCAGGGCGTGCGTGGAGGCGACCACGAACACGAACTCCATGCTCCCGAAAGGCTCGGCGACGTACCCGCCGCCGCTGGGACCCTCGCCCGCGGCCCCGACCAGCAGGTCGACGCGACGATCCAGCAATGCCTCCCACGTCCCCGACAGCGAATCCTCCTGGACGCGCAGGCGGGTGCTGTGCGCCGCCTGGTAGAAATCGGGCATGTCCGCCGCCAGCAGCCAGGTCGGCAGCACCGAATCCATGCCCAGGCCGAAGTCGGCCTCCCAGCCCGAGGCCACCCGCCGCACCCGCGACTCCAGCTCCTGTGCCGCACGCAGCAAGTGGCGGCCCTCGCGCAGCAGCTCGCGTCCGGCGGGCGTCGGCCAGGCGCGCGGCCCGGCGCGCTCGAACAGCTGCACGCCCAGATCCTCCTCCAGCCTCGCCACCGTGTAGGAAATCGTCGAAGGCACCTTGAACAGCACCTTGGCCGCCCCCGCGAACGAGCCGCGGCGGTCGATCGCGTCCAGGATCTGCAACGCATCCAGGCTGAGCTTCATTATTCGAATCCATCGATGGTCGAAGTCGAATCTACTCGCTTTCAAGGACCAAAGGAGGCAGGCAGACTGCACATCGACAGGGAAAACCGGCACATCTACAACCCTGACCATCATCGACAATATCGAAGGAGAACGACATGCTTCAGATCCGCAAGAGTGACAGCCGCGGCCGCGCCGAACATGGCTGGCTTTCCTCCCGCCACACGTTCTCGTTCGGCCACTACCACGATCCCCGCCACATGGGCTTCGGCCCGCTGCGGGTCATCAACGAGGACCGCGTGCAGCCCTCCGAGGGCTTCGGCACCCATGGCCACCGCGACATGGAGATCGTCTCCTACGTGCTTTCCGGCGCGCTGGAGCACAAGGACAGCATCGGCACCGGATCGGTCCTGCGCTACGGCGACGTGCAGCGCATGAGCGCCGGCAGCGGCGTCAGCCACAGCGAGTTCAACCACTCCGCCGAAGAGCCGGTGCATTTCCTGCAGATCTGGCTGCTCCCGGAGCAGAACGGCATCGCCCCCAGCTACGAGGAAAAGCATTTCGACGCCGCGGCCAAGCGCGGTCAGCTGCGCCTGATCGCCTCGCCCCGGGCCGAAGCCGGGTCGCTGCTGATCCACCAGGACGCGCGCATCTTCGCCACCATCCTGGAACCCGGCCAGCAGCTCGAGCATCCGCTGGCGGCCGGACGCGGCGCCTACGTGCAGGTGGCGCGCGGCCGCCTGACGGTCAACGGCGTGCAACTGGCACAAGGCGACGCGCTGCAAATCAGCGACGAAGCCGGCGTGACCCTGAGCGACGGCGCGGACGCCGAAGTCCTGCTGTTCGACCTGCCGCTGTAATCGGCCCTTCCGCCGCCGGCCGGCAAACAAAAAACCCGCCTTTCGGCGGGTTTTTCACGTCTGGCGGAGTGAGAGGGATTCGAACCCTCGATAGAGCTTTTGACCCTATACTCCCTTAGCAGGGGAGCCCCTTCGGCCACTCGGGCATCACTCCGGGATGTCGCGTCCCTGTCATCGGTGTTCTGCGACAGGCCGCGAAGAATACCGGTTAAGAGGGGTGAACGTAAACCCTTTAGTTCGACGAATCGTCGCCGTGGCCGGCGCCCGACGCAACCGGCTCGTCGCCGCGCTGGATGCGCTGGTAGATTTCTTCGCGATGCACGGCGACGTCCTTCGGCGCGGTGATACCGATACGCACCTGATTGCCCTTGACCCCCAGCACCGTCACGGTGACCGAGTCGCCAATCATCAGGGTTTCGCCTACACGGCGAGTCAGGATCAACATGTTTGTAAATCTCCAGGGACTGGTAGGAGCTTTCCCACCAGCATTGGCGCTCCCAGAAGAGACACGCCCCACAGATAAGGGAAAAGACTAGCGATGTTAACGGCAGCGCCCGCTACCCTTCAAGGCGCGAGGGTATGCATATTCAGGAGAGATGTTGCTTGACCCAGTCGGGTACGCCAGCAAGCGTAGGGGCAAGGGCGGGCCCGTCCTCGCCACCACCCTGGGCGAGATCCGGGCGGCCGCCGCCCTTGCCTCCGATCTGACCGGCGACATGGGCAAGGAGTTCCCCCGCCTTGACCCGTCCTGTTGGGCTGCCATTCACGCCCGCCACCAGCGCCACCTTGCCGCCCGCGGCGCCGGCCAGCACGATCACCGCGTCGCCGAGCTGCTGCTTGAGCCGGTCCACCGCGTCGCGCAGCGCCTTGGCGTCGAAGCCTTCCAGCCGCACCGCCAGCACCTTGACGCCAGCGACGTCGACGGCCGAACCGGCCAGGTCGGCGGTGGCGCCGGAAGCGACCTTGGCCTTCAGTGCCTCGAGTTCGCGTTCCAGCTTCTTCTGGCGCTCGCCGAGCTGGCGGATCTTGTCGACCACGTCGGTCGCGTTGCCGCCCAGCAGTTCCGCCGCCTCGTGCAGGCGACGCTCCTCGAGCGCCACGTAGTCCAGCGCGCCCTGACCGGTCAGCGCCTCGATTCGGCGCACGCCCGAGGACACGCCGCCTTCGGAGGTGATCTTGAACAGGCCGATGTCGCCGGTACGGCCGACATGGGTGCCGCCGCACAGCTCCACCGACTCGCCCATGGTCACCACGCGCACGCGCTCGCCGTACTTCTCGCCGAACAGCGCCATCGCGCCGGCATCCAGCGCGGCCTGCATGTCCATCTGCTGGATCGTCACCGCATGGTTGGCGCGCACCTCGTCGTTGACCAGACGCTCGATCTCGACCAGATCCTCTGCCGCGATCGGCTGGAAATGCGAGAAGTCGAAGCGCAGGCGATCCGGCGCCACCAGCGAGCCCTTCTGCGCCACATGCGTCCCGAGCAGGCCGCGCAGCGCCCCGTGCAGCAGGTGGGTGGCCGAATGGTTGAGCACGATCGTGCCGCGACGGGCCGCATCGACCTCGCCGGCCAGCAGGTCGCCGACCTGCAGCGTGCCCTGCTCCACCTGCACCACATGGCCATGGAACTGGCCGGCGAACTTCTGGGTATCGGTGACGGCGAGCTGGATGCCGGCGCCGGCCAGGCGGCCGGTGTCGCCCACCTGGCCGCCGGACTCGGCATAGAACGGCGTGCGGTCGGTCAGCACGATCGCCGTGTCGCCGGCCTGGACTGATTGCACCGGGCGGCCGTCGCGCAGCAGCGCGACGACCTTCAGCTCGCCGGCCTGCAGTTCGTCGTAGCCCAGGAACACGGTCGGCGACAGCGTCGCCACCAGATCTGCCGGCAGCGCGACGCCGCCGCCGAATTTGCCGGCGGCGCGCGCGGTCTCGCGCTGGTGCTCCATGGCGGCATCGAAACCGGCCATGTCGACCGTCATGCCGCGTTCGCGGGCGATGTCGGCGGTCAGGTCGACCGGGAAGCCGTAGGTGTCGTAAAGACGGAACGCATCGGCGCCGGGAATCACCCCGTCGGCCACCTTGGCGGCGACGTCGTCGAAGATCTTCATGCCGGCGTCGAGGGTCTCGGCGAAGCGCTCCTCCTCGGCCAGCAGCGCCCGCGCCGCGGTGTCGGCCGCGGCCGCCAGTTCCGGGTAGGCCTCGCCCATCAGTTCGACCAGGGTCGGCACCATCCTGCTGAAGAACGGCTGGCGCACGCCCAGCATCCAGCCGTGGCGCAGGGCGCGGCGGATGATCCGGCGCAGCACGTAGCCGCGACCTTCGTTGGACGGCAGCACGCCGTCGACGATCAGGAACGAGCAGGCGCGGATGTGGTCGGCGATCACGCGCAGCGACTTGTTCTCCAGGTCCGCGGTGCCGGTCAGCTCGGCGGCCTTGTGGATCAGGGCCTGGAACAGGTCGATCTCGTAGTTGGTGTGCACGTGCTGCAGGATCGCGGCCAGACGCTCCAGGCCCATGCCGGTATCCACGCACGGCGCCGGCAGCGGGATCAGGGTGCCGTCGGGCTGGCGGTCGAACTGCATGAACACCAGGTTCCAGATCTCGATGAAGCGGTCGCCGTCCTCGTCCGGCGAGCCCGGGGGGCCGCCGGCGATGTGCTCGCCGTGGTCGTAGAAGATCTCGGTGCACGGGCCGCAGGGGCCGGTGTCGGCCATCTGCCAGAAGTTGTCCGAGGCGTACGGGGCGCCCTTGTTGTCGCCGATGCGCACGATGCGCTGTTCCGGGATGCCGACCATGTCGCGCCACAGCGCGTAGGCCTCGTCGTCGGTGTGGTAGACGGTGACCAGCAGGCGCTCGGCCGGCAGCTTCCAGACCTGGGTCAGCAGTTCCCAGGCCCAGGCGATCGCATCCTTCTTGAAGTAGTCGCCGAACGACCAGTTGCCCAGCATCTCGAAGAAGGTGTGGTGGCGGGCGGTGTAGCCGACCGAGTCGAGGTCGTTGTGCTTGCCGCCGGCGCGCAGGCAGCGCTGGACGTCGGCCGCGCGCACGTAGCTGCGCTTCTCCGCGCCCAGGAACACGTCCTTGAACTGCACCATGCCGGAGTTGGTGAACAGCAGGGTCGGGTCGTTGCCCGGGACCAGCGGGGCCGACGGCACGATCGTGTGCCCCTTGCCCTTGAAGAATTCAAGGAAGTCGCTGCGGATCTGGGAAGTGGTGAATTTGGCGGGTGCGTTCATGTGGCTGGCAGTGGCGGGCGGCGCCCCGGCTCCCCCTGGGACAAGGGAGATACCGTTTCGGGGCGACCTAAACCACCAAGGTTATCAGGCCTTGCCTGCTCAGTCCTCAGGATCGAAGCGGGTCGCGGCGCGGATGCTGTCGGCGCCGAAGCCGCGCCGCGCCAGGAGATCGGCCGCCTTGCGCCGCTGCGCCAGATCCCCGGGGCCGGATTCGCCGAAGCGGCGCCGCACCAGATCCCGCGCGTTCTCGCTCCAGTCCCCCTCGAAGGCGGCCATGGCCGCGGCCACGGCCTCGCTGTCGAGTCCATGCGTGGACAGTTCGGCACGGATGTGCAGCGGCCCGTAGCCGCTGCCGGCGCGGTTGCGCACCAGCGCTTCGGCGAACCGCGCATCGTCCTGCCAGCCTTCCCCGGCCAGCCGTTCCACCGCGGAAACCGCCGCCTCGGCCTCGATCCCGCGCGCCAGCAGCTTGCGGGTGAGCTCCTTGCGCGAGTGCTCGCGGCGCACCAGCAGGCCCAGCGCCCGCTGCACCGGGGTCTGCTCCTTGGCCTTGCGCTTGCGTCGCCCCTGCGGCGGCTCCTGCTCGCTCATTCGATCCACCACCCGCTACCACCTGGAATCATTGCGCCGTCCCTGGCGCCCGCCCTCCTGGCCTGCATAAAAACTACCGCGGGGAGCGACGGCACTGACCCCGCCGTCCCCGCGATAGGGAAACTCAATCCTCGCTGCTGTCGCCCTCCTCGCGCGAGGCCTCGGCCGGCTGGAACTTCTCGCGCAGCTCGGCCTCGAGCCTGGCCGCCACCTGCGGGTTGTCGCGCAGGTAGCCGCGCGCATTGTCCTTGCCCTGGCCGATGCGCTCGTCGCCGTAGCTGTACCAGGCGCCGGCCTTCTCGACCAGCTTGGCCTCCACGCCCATGTCGATCAGCTCGCCCTCGCGGCTGATGCCCTCGCCGTACAGGATCTCGGTGATGACCTGCTTGAACGGAGGCGCCAGCTTGTTCTTGACCACCTTGATCTTGGTCTGGTTGCCGATGATCTCGTCGCCCTTCTTGATCGCGCCGATTCGGCGGATGTCCAGGCGCACGGAGGCGTAGAACTTCAGCGCGTTGCCGCCGGTGGTCACTTCCGGGCTCTGGCCCGGCATCATCACGCCGATCTTCATGCGCAGCTGGTTGATGAAGACCACCAGGGTGTTGGAGCGCTTGATGTTGCCGGTCAGCTTGCGCAGCGCCTGGCTCATCAGGCGCGCCTGCAGGCCGGGCAGCTGGTCGCCCATCTCGCCTTCGATCTCGGCCTTCGGGGTCAGCGCGGCGACCGAGTCGATCACCACGATGTCCACCGATCCGGAACGCACCAGCATGTCGGCGATTTCCAGCGCCTGCTCGCCGGTGTCCGGCTGCGACAGCAGCAGGTCGTCGACGTTCACGCCCAGCTTGGCCGCGTAGATCGGGTCGAGCGCGTGCTCGGCGTCGATGAACGCCGCGGTGCCGCCCTTCTTCTGGCATTCGGCGATCGCCTGCAGGGTCAGCGTGGTCTTGCCCGAGGATTCCGGACCGTAGATCTCGAC
>DNXT01000437.1:0-685 GCA_003505795.1 Lysobacteraceae bacterium
TACACGACGCTCTTCCGATCTACGCCGGCACGCCGTCGGCGAAGCCGTTGTCGGCGGGCACGACGACGCGCCCGGCGTAGGCCTCGGCATCGCCGCGCAGGCGCTGCCAGGCGCCGCGCACCGGCGGCAGGCCGCGTGCGATGTCGAGCGTGTCCAGCAGCGCCGGATCGGTGTAGGGGCCGGAGCTGTCGTAGACGTTGAGCGGCGGCTCGCCGTCGAGGTGGATCTGCCGCATCGGCACGCGCAGGTCGTGCAGCGTTCCCGACAGATGGATCTTGCTGGATGCCGGCAGGCCGCCGGTGGTGATGCGCGGGGCGGCGGAAGCGTTCGGGCTCATGGTGTCTCCTCAAGGTTGACCTGACGAGACCCAGGCAGCACTTGAGGCAGAAAGGCGGCCGACGGCCGCCGCGCGCGAACGCATGGGAGGGCCGGTCGGTCCGAAAGAGCGATGTGCGTCGCAAGCCGACGGCGCGCCCTCCGGTCTTCCTACGCCAGTATCAACTGGGTCAGGTTCGAAGGGTCGCGTCACCGGGAAGGCCCACCGGCCCGCCCTGTCAGCCTCTCAGTCCCCTTGGCGGGACTCCCCTGACGTGCGGCTAAGCTCGCAGAGACGAACCGGCCTGTCAAACGCCCCGGCAGGTATCAAGGGGTGGCTGTGGAAGGCACTTCAGTCCGCGCCGCAGGG
>DNXT01000437.1:949-3108 GCA_003505795.1 Lysobacteraceae bacterium
CGATGCCCGGCGCGCCGCCGCGCGAGAGGAGGTTGCCGATGGCAGGGCTGTTGCCTCTCGTGGGCGGGACTTCAGTCCCGACGCTTTGGGAACAGCCCCGTCGGGACTGAAGTCCCTCCCACAGGCCCCAGTTCCTTCCCTGACGGCCCCGAAAAACGAAAGCCCGCGGCATGCGCGGGCTTTCGTTCCGATCTGGCGGGAAGGGGGGGATTCGAACCCCCGAGGCGCTATAAACGCCTGCCTGATTTCGAGTCAGGTACATTCAACCACTCTGCCACCTTCCCGGTGGTCCCGGCGAACCGGGCCGCAAATGATACGGGGCCGCGTGCGCGCCGACAAGCGACTTCGCGACCGACGCACCGACGACGGGCCCGCTGCCGCGATGAACGGGCCACGCGTCCCGGCCGCCTCCCGGTTGCCGTATGTCCTGGCTGCCGCGATGATGCCGTTACCCCTCGTCAGACCAGCCCAGCACAGATTCCCATGCTCGAATTCGGACACCTCACCCACGTGGGCCTGCGCCGCGACCTCAACGAGGACACCTACTACGGCGACAGCGAACTGGGCCTGTGGCTGATCGCCGACGGCATGGGCGGCCATGCCTGCGGCGAGGTGGCGAGCGCGCTGGCGCGCGAGACCATCGTCCGCGAGGTCCGCGACGGGGTGCCGCTGGCGCAGGCCATCCGCGTCGCCGACGAGGAGATCATCCGCACTTCGCGCCGCCGCAACGACAGCCTGCCGATGGGGACCACGGTGGTGGCCGCGCGCGTGCAGGGCAACCGCTTCGAAGTGGCCTGGGTGGGCGACAGCCGCGCCTACCTGTGGCGCGACGGGCGCCTGGCCCAGCTCAGCCAGGACCACAGCTACGTGCAGGAACTGATCGCGCAGGGCTCGCTGACCACCGAGCAGGCCCGCGCGCATCCGCACCGCAACGTCGTCACCCAGGCGCTCGGCGTGACCGACCCGGCGCACCTGAACGTGGCCACCATGACCGGCGAGCTGAAGCCGGGCATGCAGCTGCTGCTGTGCAGCGACGGCCTGACCGAGGAAGTGGACGACCGCGGGATCGCCGACACCCTCGCCTACCACGACTGCAGCGCCCAGGAATGCGTGGACTCGCTGATCGCCGCCGCGCTCGACGGCGGCGGCTCGGACAACGTCACCGCGATCCTGGTGCGCTGCCACTGAGCATGCGGAACCCTGCTTGTGCGCCCTTCTCGCAGGAGCGACTTCAGTCGCGACGGGGCATTGCCGATGCCTCATGCAGGAATTCCTCGCTATCCCGGCATGGCCTGTGGGAGGGACTTCAGTCCCGAAGGGGCCTTCCCGTTAGAGCCTGTCGGGACTGAAGTCCTTCCCACAAAAGCAGGTGCCAAGCCGGCAACGCCCCGTCGCGACTGAAGTCGCTCCTGTGACAGCGACAGCGGCAGCGGCCGCTCAGACCGCCTCCGCCGCCACCGGCAGCGGATCGTCCCACAGCGCGCAGCCGGCCTTCTTGCGCAGCCGCTCGAGCCGGGCCTGGTGCGCCTCCAGTTCCGACGCGGTGGCGACCACGCGCGGGCGCGGCAACAGCAGGGCCGGATCGAACACCGCCGCGCCGGCCAGGCCGGCGCCGCCCTGGTCGTCGTCCGGCGAGCCGAAACCGATCTCCTCCTGCCCGGAGGTCAGCGCGATGTAGACGTCGCCGAGGATCTGCGCATCGAGCAGTGCGCCGTGCAGCTGGCGGTGCGAGTTGTCCACGCCCAGGCGCTTGCACAGCGCGTCCAGCGAGTTGCGCTGGCCGGGGAAGCGCTCGCGCGCCAGCGCCAGGGTATCGACCACCGTGCAGCGGTCGCTGATCTTGCCGTAGTGCGCGCCCAGCAGCGACAGCTCGTAATCGAGGAAGCCCAGGTCGAACGCGGCGTTGTGGATGATCAGCTCGGCGCCGTCGATGAAGGCGAGGAACTCGTCGGCGACGTCGGCGAACGCCGGCTTGTCGGCGAGGAACTCCAGGGTCAGCCCGGTGACTTCCTGGGCGCCGGCCTCGAACTCGCAGTCCGGCTTCAGGTACTGGTGGTAGTTGTTGTTGCTGGGACGGCGCTTGAGCAGCTCGACGCAGCCGAGCTCGACGATGCGATTGCCCTTGCGCCACTCCAGGCCGGTGGTTTCGGTATCGAGAA
>DNXT01000437.1:3351-3848 GCA_003505795.1 Lysobacteraceae bacterium
CTGGTTGCGGGCGAGCAGGTCGACGCGCTCGTTGTCGGGGTCGCCGTTGTGCCCCTTCACCCAGCGCCACTCGATCGCATGCCGCTGCGTGGCCGCATGCAGCCGCTCCCACAGTTCGCGGTTCTTCACCGGATCGCCGCCGGCGGTCTTCCACTGCCGCCGCAGCCAGCCGCCCATCCATTCGGTGATGCCCTGGCGCACGTACTGCGAATCGGTGTGCAGCACGATCCGGCACGGCTCGGTCAGCGTCTCCAGCGCCATGATCGCGGCCATCAGTTCCATGCGGTTGTTGGTGGTATTGGCCTCGCCACCGGCCAGCTCCTTCTCGCGCCCCTTGTAGCGCAACAGCGCGGCCCAGCCGCCCGGTCCCGGATTGCCGAGGCAGGAGCCGTCGGTGTGGATTTCAATGGATTTCATCTGGTTCCCGAATTCTCTCAGATCGTTGCGATCGGCCGTGCCCAGCGCACCGGCAGCGGCGCCGGCGCCACCGGCGCGGA
>DNXT01000440.1 GCA_003505795.1 Lysobacteraceae bacterium
GGCCCGAGCGGCGGTCAAGACGCCTCGGCGAGGCGACGGCGCAGGTGCGGCCGGCGTTCGCCATGCCCGGTGCAGGTCGTCGGGCCGGCCCGGTTACGGCCTTGCGCTCGGGCGTCCGCTGCCAGGGCCGGCGCATCGCCATCGCGATGCCCGGGCGTTGCCGCCGTCGCCGCGCAAGGACGCGCTTCCGGCCCGAAGCGGCGTGGAGGCGTGCCGGCCCACGGGGCCGGGCGAGGTGGGACAGGCGGCATGCGCTGCAAGGCGTCCGCGCCCGGATTGCTACACTTCGCGGCCAGGATGCCTGCCGACGGGCATTCCCTCACTACTGATGCGGATACGACCATGGAACAACTGCCCGACGCGATCGCGGTGCAGGAAGAAGGCCGCCAGCTCGGACTGGCGGCGACGGCGGCGGAGCTGCACGGCGGATTGTGCGGCTGGCTGGCCGGCGGCGGCGTGGACGCGCTGGACTGGCCGGCGAGGATCATGGCCGATCCGTCGCTGCCGGAGCCGGCGGCGCAGGGCGCGCTCGACCGCCTGCGCCAGGCGACGGTGACGCAGCTGGAAGACCGCGACTTCGCGTTCGAGCTGCTGCTGGCCGAGGACGGCGCGCCGCTGGCCGCGCGCACCGATGCATTGTTCGACTGGTGCCGGGCGTTCCTCGGCAGCTTCGGCCTGGCCAGCGGCACGCGCCCGGCGCTCTCGGAGGAAGGCGAGGAGGCGCTGCAGGACCTGGCGCGGCTGGCGCAGGCGTCCAGCGAGGACTTCGACAGCGCCGACGAGGACGAGACCGCGCTGTCGGAGATCGAGGAATTCGTGCGCGTGGCGGCCTTGCTGCTGCACGGCGATTGCGTGCTGGGTCCGCGCTACCGGCAACGGCTGAACTGAATGAAGAAGGCCACCGGGATCGGCGCGGCCGAATACGCGCGCCGCCGCCGCCAGCTGATGCAGATGGCCGGCGACCAGGCGATCCTGGTGCTGCCGGCGGCGCCGGAACGGGTCCGCAGCCACGACACCCACTATCCGTACCGCCAGGATTCGGACTTCTGGTACCTGAGCGGCTTCCCGGAGCCGGAGGCGGTGCTGGTGCTGGTGCCCGGGCGCCGCCACGGCGAGGCGATCCTGTTCTGCCGCGAGCGCGATCCGGAACGCGAGGCCTGGGATGGCGCGCGCGCCGGCCAGGAGGGCGCGGTCGATGGCTACGGCATGGACGACGCCTACCCGATCGAGGACCTGGACGAGATCCTGCCGGGCTTGCTGGAAGGGCGCTCGCGGGTCTACTACCACTTCGGCCGCGACGCGGATTTCGACCTCAAGCTGATCGGCTGGGTCAACCGCGTGCGCGCGCAGGTGCGGCATGGCGCGCAGCCGCCGCACGAGTTCCTGGAGCTGGGCCACCTGCTGCACGAGCAGCGGCTGTTCAAGTCCAAGGACGAGGTCGCGCTGATGCAGCGTGCCGCCGACATCAGCGTGCGGGCGCACCGGGTGGCGATGCGCAACGCGCGGCCGGGCATCCACGAATACGAACTGCAGGCCGACATCGAGCGCGAGTTCCGTGCCGCCGACGCGTGGCCGGCCTACGCCAGCATCGTCGGCGCCGGCGCCAACGGCTGCATCCTGCACTACCGTGCCAACGATGCGCGCAGCCGCGACGGCGACCTGGTGCTGATCGATGCCGGCGCCGAATACCGCGGCTATGCGGCGGACATCACCCGCACCTTCCCGGTCAACGGCCGCTTCGGCAGGGAGCAGCGCGCGCTGCACGAGCTGGTCGGCGCCGCGCATGCGGCGGCACTGGCGCGCGCGCGCCCCGGCGTGGCGTACGAGGCCGGCCACCTGGCCGCGGTGGAGACGCTGACCGAGGGCCTGCTGCGGCTCGGCCTGCTCAAGGGCAGGCTGGAGAAGAACGTCGCCGAAGGGCACTACCGGCGCTTCTACCGGCACAAGACCGGTCACTGGCTGGGGCTGGACGTGCACGACGTCGGCGACTACCGGCTGGCCGGCGATTCGCGCCTGCTCGAGCCGGGCATGGTGTTCACCATCGAGCCCGGCCTGTACGTCTCGCCCGACGACACCAGCGTGGCGGCGAAATGGCGCGGCATCGGCATCCGCACCGAGGACGACGTGCTGATCACCGACGACGGCCATCGCGTGCTGACCGCGGCGCTGGCGCGCTCGGCCGACGAGATCGAGGCGGAGATGGCTGGAACGTCGGGAATGGGGAAACGGGAATAGGGAATCGGAAGCTTGGGTTGCTTCCTTGCCCATTCCCGATTCCCGATTCCCGTTTCCCCGTTCCCGGCGGCCGTCAGGCCGCCACCGCCGCCGCGAACGCCGGGCGGGTCAGGTTCTCCGGTTCGCCGGCGGTGCACGCCACTTCGTCCTCGATGCGGATGCCGCCGTACGGCTTGAACTGCTCCACGCGCTTCCAGTCGACGCTGCCGGCGTGGCCGGCCTTCCTCACTTCGTCCAGCAGCATGTCGATGAAGTAGATGCCCGGCTCGATGGTGACGACCATGCCCGGTTCCAGCACCCGGGTCAGGCGCAGGTACGGATGCCCGGCCGGGCGCTCGATGCGGCCGCCGCGGTCGCTGGCGGCGAAGCCGGCGACGTCGTGCACCTGCAGGCCGATGCCGTGGCCGATGCCGTGCGGGAAGAACGCGGCGCTGACGCCGGTGGCCAGGGCCGCTTCCGGCGACACGGTGATCACGCCGAAGTCCTTGAGGATGCCCATCAGCGACAGATGGGCGTCGATGTGCAGCTGCTTGTAGTCGAAACCGGCGCGCACCGCCTGGCCCATGCGCTGCTGCGCCGCGTCGACCGCGTCGATCAATGCCTGGAACTCGCTGCCGGTGTCGGCGGCATAGGTGCGGGTGATGTCGCTGGCATAGCCGTGCGCCGAGGCGCCGGCGTCGATCAGGAAGCTGTGCAGCGGCTGCGGCGCGCGCTGGCCCAGTTCGGTGTAGTGCAGCACCGCGGCGTGCTCGTTGAGCGCGACGATGTTGCCGTAGGGCAGCTCGTTGGCGTCCTGGCCGACCGCCGCGCAGTAGGCCATGTGGATCGCGAACTCGCCGTGGCCGGCGCGGAACGCCGCTTCGGCGGCGCGGTGCCCGCGCACCGCCAGCACCTGCGCCTGGCGCATCAGCGCCAGCTCGTAGGGGGTCTTGTAGGCGCGGTGGTATTCGAGGTAGTCCACCACCGCCCCGGGATTGTTGGGCACGTAGCCGCCGAGCGCGCTCTGCGGCTCGCCCAGGATTGCGCAGCGCGCCGCGTCCTTCGGCAGCAGCGCCAGTGCCTGCTCCGGGGTGCGGATGACGTGCACGTCGCAGTGCTCGACCCACCAGCCGCCGGGGGCGTCGGGGACCACGTGCCAGTAGTCGAACGGCTGGTGGAAGATGACCTGCGGCCGCTTGCCGGGCGTGTACACCAGCCAGCTGTTGGGCACGCGCGTCAGCGGCAGCCAGGCCTTGAACTGCGGGTTGACCGCATACGGATAGTCGCGGTCGTCGAACGCCTGGTAGTGCAGGGTACCGCTGGGAACCACCAGGTGATCGAAGCCGCCGCGCGCCAGCGCCTGGTCGGCACGCTGGCCGAGGACGTGCAGGTGGGCCGGGTACAGCGTGCTGGGATCTTGCGGGTTCATGGCGGGGCTCGAGCGGCGTTGCGGAAGACGGAACGCCGATTTTGCCGCAAACCGCCGGGAGGCGCCCGTGGCACGGCCTGCTCAGGCCGGCATGTGCGCCTCGCCGACCCACTCGCGCAGGCGCTGGCGGTGCTCGTCGGAAATGGTCAGGAAGCGGAAGCCGGCCCAGGCCTGGCCGGCGCCGTGGGCGCTTTCGGCCCACAGCAGGTGCACGCCCACCTTGATCTCGGTCGGCTGCCCGTGGCGATCGGGCAGGGCGAAGCTCAGCTGGTAGAGCGCGTCCTCGACCAGCGGCGCGGAGGCCAGCATCAGCATGCCGGTTTCGGACAGGTTGCCGAGCCGGCCGATCGGCGCATCGGCGATGAAGTCGTGGACCGGCACCATCTCCGCGGCCTGGCGGCGGGGCGCGCGGCGCGCTTCGGTGATCATGGGAGGCTCCCCTCGGTCGCGCGTTCGCCGGCCAGGGTGCGCAATGCGCGCACGGTGGCATGCCAGGCGCGGTCGATCAGGCGCCCCTTCTCCTCGGTGACGATGCGGGCCTGGCCATGGGCCATCAGCCGCGCCAGGCCGTCGAGCGACTGCTCGCCGATCCGCTGCCCGCGCTGGTTGACGAACAGCGCGTTGTCGGTGACCGGGCTGTACCAGGACAGGCGCTGGCGGCGCGCATCGCCCTGCTGGTTGGTGACGAATTCGAACCAGGTGCCGAACGGCAGCACCCGCAGCCGGTTGTAGCACCGCTGTTCGGCCTCGCTGCGCGGCGCCAGCGGTTCCTTGCGCGCGGCGCCGTCGCTCTCGCCCAGGCGCGCGCGCGCCTTGAGCTTGGCGGTCAGCTCGGTGCGCGAGGTGACGTCGTCCTCGCCGCCCGGGGTGGAAAGCCGGCGCGCGATCGCGCCGGCCTCGTCGCGGTGATAGCCGACCTGCAGCAGCGCTGCCTCCACCTCGCCGCCCAGCGCGATGTCCGGCGGCTCGCCGGACGCGCGGCAGGTGACGCCGGCGATGCGGTCGGTGAGTTCCTGCTGCTCCTGCCATTCCTCGGACTGCTCGCCCTGGCGCAGCAGGGTCAGCGTCAGCACGTCCGACCAGGCCTGCTTGAGCAGCGCCTGCACGAACTTCGGCGGCGAGCTCAGCGCGCATACGTGCTCGATGCTGTCGCCGGCCAGGCGCTTGGCCATCTCCAGGCGTTCCTTGCCGCGCGCGGCCTCGACGTGGCGGCGCTCGGCGACCTCGGCCTTGCGCGCCTGCGCCTTGTAGTGGGCCTGCACGTCCTGGTTGGCGGCCTCGAACACCGCCTCGTCGCCCTGGTAGTCGCTGACCACCTTGTCGACCGCGCTGGCGAGCTTCTGCTGCAGTTGCGGATCGCCGTCGTCCTCGGCCAGCCAGGTGGCCCCGGATTCGGCGACCGCGTTGAGCAGCTCGCGCGCGGGATGGTGGTCGCGCACGAAGAACGCACGGTCCTGCAGCGCCGCGCGCACCAGCGGCACCTGCAGCCGCACCAGCAGCTCGGCGGCCGAGGTGCCGCTGCGCACCTCGCGGTCGATCTCGTTGTAGAGCAGGCCCAGCAGGTCGAAGGTGTCCGCGTCCTGCTCGGACAGCTGCGCCTGCGGGCCGTGGTCGGCACGCAGCACCTCCAGCAGCTGCTGCTGGACGTCGCGCACGGTGCGCCTGGGCGAGGGCGCCGCCGGATGCCCGCTCTGCGAGCGGGCCTGCAGCAGGCCGAGGACCTGCGCCACCGCCGCG
>DNXT01000429.1 GCA_003505795.1 Lysobacteraceae bacterium
GGCCGGCTCGCGCAGCTGCGCCAGCGCGGCGACGCCGGCGCCGTCGAGCATGCGGTCGTAGACGCGGATTTCGTCGAAGTCGCTGCCGCGCAGGAAGTTGTAGCGGCTCTGCACCTGGTGCGGCGACAGCACCCGCCCGGCCAGGCCGAACTGGTCGAGCGCGGCGTCGTAATCGAGGAAGGCGCGGCCGGCGGCGGACGTTCCGATGTCCACCTGCGCGACCTCCCTGCCGTCCACGTAGAGGCGCACGCCGCGGGTCTCGTCCCAGCCGAACGCCAGGTGCATCCAGCGCTCCGGCGCGGGCGCGGCATCGAGCGCGAACGACACCCGCGTCCGCGCCAGGTTGGCGTCGGTGACGAACGCATCGAAGCCGTGCCCGTTCCAGTCGATGCGCAGCCAGGCCATGTCCCAGCTGCTGTGGTCGGCGTAGCCGGCGCGGAAGATCACGAACGGCGCCTCGCCCACCGGATAGCGCGGGCGCCAGAAGAACGCCAGCGTGCCGCGCTGGGCGTAGAGGTTGCCGGGCGCGTCCCAGGCCAGCACGCCGTCGTCCTCCCATTGGATCGCCTTGCCGTGCCGGCCGCCGGCGACCAGCGCCACCTTGTCGCGGAAGTTCGGCACCGCCTTGCCCGCGGCGCTGTCGGCGGCGAAGCCGGCATCGGCGGAGACCCGGAACAGCGGCTGCGGGGCCGGCGCCTCGGCGACGCCGACCACGGGCAGGGCCAGCAGGCCGAGCAGGAAAAGGAGGTCGAGCAGCGGCGGACGGCGATGGCCGGGCATGGAGTTCCTCGAGAACGTGTGGAAGGGGCCTGGCCCCGACGGACCGCAGCGGAGAGCGCCGGGACGCAGCCCCTCCCCACATCGGCGGCCATGAACCTGCCGCGCCCCCGATGGATCGCATCGCCTTCGACCGCGCCCGAAACTACCGTTCCCGCCCGAAAGCACATCCTGCAGCGCAGCATCGACCGTGTCCCCGGCGACCGCCGGGGACGCGGCCACCCGCTCAGAACTTGTAGCGGAAGCCCAGCAGGTACTGGCGGCCGGTCTCGCTGTAGTCCAGCGGCAGCTGCGAGGACGCGCCGACCCAGGTCTGCTGCGGCTCGTTGGTCAGGTTGATGCCTTCCAGGCTGAGCTCGATCTGGTCGCTGACCTTGTAGCGCAGCGAGGCATCGATGTAGGTCGTACCGGTCTGGCCATGCACGTCCTCGGTGAAGCCCTGCTCGGTGCCCGGCACCTGGATCAGGTAGTCGTCGCGGTTGGTGGCCGAGACGCGCCCGGCGAACGTCTTGCCCTCGTAGAACAGGGTGGCGTTCCACGCGTGCTTGGACAGGCCGGTCAGGTCGGTCTTCAGCGAGTTGGCGCCGCTGCTGGTCAGGTACTGGATCTGCGAATCGACGTAGGTGTAGTTCAGCTGGATGCCGAAGTTGCTCCACAGCCCCGGCAGGAAGGTGAACGGCTGCACGTAGTTGGCCTCCACGCCCTTCAGGTCGCCGCCGGGGGTGTTGACCGGCACCGAGAACACGAAGTCGTCGCTGGCGCTGACGCCGAAGCCTTCGGCCACGCTGGCCGGCAGGCCGCTGGTGTAGAACGGGCGCACCTCGCGGGTGGTCTGCACGAAGCTCTCGATGTCCTTGAAGAACAGGCCCAGGCTCAGCATCGCGCTGTCCTGGAAGTACCACTCGGCGGCGAGGTCGTAGGTCCTGGCGCGGATCGGATCCAGGTTCGGGTTGCCGCCGGTGACGTTGCGCGAACCGCCGCTGACGCTGACGGTCACGCCCGGGGTCAGGCTGCCCAGGCCCGGCCGCGACATCACCTTGGCCGCGCCGAAGCGCAGCAGCAGGTCCGGGGTCAGCTCGGCGACCAGGTTCAGCGACGGCAGGGTGTCGTCGTATTCGCGCCCGACCGTGATCGGCGTGGCGACGCCGCCGACGGTGGCCACGCCGGTGGAGCTCTGCTTGGTCTTGACGTAGCGCACGCCGAAGTTGCCCGAGAGCGGAACCGGTCCCAGCTCGGTGGAGAACTCGCCCATCAGCCAGCCGCCGCGGTCCTTCTCCTCCACCCTGCGGTTGCTGGCGGCGTAGGGGCTGAGCGCGAAGGTGCCGTCGCCGCTGTAGATGTCGAAATAGCTGGCGATGGCGTTGAAGTCCGGCACCACCCAGCTGCCGGGCGAACCGTTGACGCCCTTGAGGCTGGCCAGGTCGGTCAGCTCCGCCGGCACGGTGGTGGTGCCGTCGGCGAAGCTCGGCACGCTGGTCTCGTTCGCGGTGCGGCGCCATTCCTGCGACTTGAACTCGTAGTCCTTGGCCAGCACGCCGCCCTTCAGGCGGAAGCCGGGACCGATGTTCCAGTTGAAGTCCAGCTGGCCGACGTCGAAGTCGTTCCTCACCTGGTTCTGGCGCATGCGGATGGTGGACAGCAGCCAGCCGTTGGGATCGGTCGGGCCGATGCCGTAGTCCAGCACCGGCGCCCACTTGTTGCCGCGGTAGTCGTAGCGGTAGCCGTCGACGTTGAGCTTGTCCATCATGATCGTCGCCTGCACCGGGTTGTCGTGCTTGGACGAGGACGTGCCGAGCTTGCCGGTGATCTTGAAGGCGTCGCTGAACTGGTGCTCGCCGTTGAGGCTGAGCTGCTTGAACACCGTGGACCACTCGTCGTGGCGGTTCTCGGCGCGCACGTCGACGTTGTCGAAGTCGCCGTACAGCAGCGCGCCGGTGGCCGGGTCGACGTAGCCGTCGTTGACGATGGTCTCCGGCTTGCCGCCCTGCGAGGCGCCGCGGCTGAAGGAGATCGCCTCGATGTAGCGCTCGTCGCGGGTGGCGTCGATCTTGGAATACATCGCGTCGAGCGAGAACTCGGTGCGGTCGGACGGCTTGAACTGCAGCGCGCCGGTGACGCCGGTGCGCTTCTGGTCGTGGAACATCTGCGTGTAGCGCGGGAAGCGCGGGTGGAACACGTCGGCCGCGAGCGCGTCGGCGAACGGCGAGGACGGAGCGAAGCCGCCGTTGCTGGGGCCATTGGCCCAGCGGCCGCTGCCGCTGCCCTCCTCCAGCGTCTGCTTCTCCGAGTACGCCACCGACAGCAGCGCGCCGAAGCGGCCGTCGGCCCAGGTGTTGGCGATCAGCGCGGCCACGCGCGGATCGGCCTTCTCGGCCATCTCGCCGTAGCTGGCCTGGCCGCTGGCGGCGAAGGTGAAGCCGTCGTAGTCGAACGGGCGCGCGGTCTTCAGGTCGACGGTGGCGCCCAGCGAGCCTTCCTCGACGTCGGCCGAGGCGGTCTTGCGCACGATCATCTGCGAGAACAGGTCCGAGGCGAACACGTTGAAGTCGAAGCCGCGGCTGCGGTTGGTGCCGCCGTTCTGGTCGGTGCTGCCGACCGTGGTCAGCGCCTCCATGCCGTTGATGCGCACGCGGGTGAAGTCCGGGCCGAGGCCGCGCACCGAGATGTTGCGGCCCTCGCCGGCGTCGCGGGTGATGACCACGCCGGGGATGCGCTGCAGCGACTCGGCCAGGTTCAGGTCCGGGAACTTGCCGACGTCCTCGGCGACGATGGCGTCGACCATGCCGGCCTCGCCACGCTTGATGTCCAGCGCCTTCTCCACGCTGGCGCGATAGCCGGTGACGGTGATGGTGTCGAGGTCGGTCGCGGCCGCCGGGTCCTGCGCCGCCGGCGCGGCGGCCTCCTGGGCCGGGGCGGCGCCCGCCTGCAGGGCCAGTCCGATCGAAAGCGCAAGCAAGGTAACCGGTGTCTTCCGGCGATTGGTACGAGATTGCATGTCCTCCCCTCCCAAGGGCACATGAACTACGTGGTTTCCAGGTTGTCTTCCAGCGATGACACCGCTGGTCAAAACGACGTTAACAGCTGCGAAACCCCCTCACATCTTGCAGCGCAGCAGAAAATACCCCGTGTTTCCGCCCTGTCCCGGCGCTGTCCCGCGACATCGCGGCGGCGAGGATGCGCTAAGCTGGAGCGGCTCCACGATTTTCAATGACACCGATGGTCATCCGGTGGGTCGGCGCGATCCGCACGGGCCCCGATCGAGGCGAGGAAGGAAGTGCCGATGAGCCGTACCCATGTCGTCTGTTTCGGAGAACTGCTGCTGCGCCTCGGCGCGCCGGACCGCCAGTTGCTGCTGCAGTCGCCGCAGCTGGAAGTGCACGTCGGCGGCGCGGAGGCGAACGTCGGCGTCTCGCTGGCCCATTTCGGCCACGCGGTGTCGATGGTCAGCCGCGTCGCCGACAACCCGCTCGGCGCGCACGCCGCCGGCGAACTGCGCCGGCACGGCGTCGACACCGGCCAGGTGCAGGCCGGCGACGGGCGCATGGGCCTGTATTTCCTCAGCACCGGCGCCATCCATCGCCCCAGCGAGGTGGTGTACGACCGTGCCGACTCGGCGTTCGCGCTGGCCCCGCCGCAGGCCTACGACTGGCCACGGCTGCTGGAAGGCGCGCAGTGGCTGCACCTGTCTGGCGTCAGCCCGGCGTTGGGCGCGAA
>DNXT01000073.1:0-709 GCA_003505795.1 Lysobacteraceae bacterium
CCGGCGCCGCGGCGGCGGGGATTGCGGTCTCGCTCTTCACGGTTTCCATCGCTCAGCGGCCATCGTGCCTGTGGTGCGGCGACCACGCCGCGCCGCGCGCACCACGTATCACGGATGCGCGGCCATGCCGCGCTCCGCCCGCTGCTCCGGCGACGGCCGCCCCCGCATTACCACTACCTCGACGCACAAGCTTTCCTCGGCTGCGACAAATGACCGCGGCCATCTTAAAGAAGCGTTCGTTAAGACGCGCGCGGAAAGCGCACGCCGGCGACCGGCAGCGGCCCCTGCCCGCACCGCCGGCGCCGGCTTCGCCGTACGCCGGCCCGATACCCATTCATTCTCATCCGGACCGGCCATGCGCGCTCAGGCCTTGCGCCGCGCGCCGGTGTCGACCAGCGGATAGCCGCTGAACGGCTTGACCTCGTCCATCAGGAAGTGCGAGACGATCTTCTCCACCCCGTAGCGGCCGCCCAGCAGCATCCGCGCCACGTCCTTCCACTCGTGCACGTCGCTGACGATCACCCGCAGCATGTAGTCGTAGGCGCCGCTGATGCGGAACGCCTCCACCACCTCGGGCATCTCCAGGATGCGCTGGTCGAAGTCGTTGAACTCCTCCAGCGCGTGCTGCTTGAACGACACCTGCGCCAGCACGATGGTGGCCGAGCGGATGCGGTCGACCGCGACCTGCGCGCGGTAGCCGGTGATCAGC
>DNXT01000073.1:854-4172 GCA_003505795.1 Lysobacteraceae bacterium
GCGCGGTAGCCGGTGATCAGCCCCCGTGCCTCCAGGTCGCGCACCCGGCGCAGGCAGGCGCTGGGCGACAGCGCCACGCGCTCGGCCAGGGCCTGGTTGGTGATGCGCGAATCCTGCTGCAGGACGTTGAGGATCCTCAGGTCGTGGCGGTCAATGTCCTTGGCGGGCATGCGCGCCTCCCTGTGCGGCGGGCCATGCGGGCGGCGGGAAATGCATCGACTCGATCTCCTGGAACGGGGGGCGGGCGGCGACAGAATCTTGCCGTTTGGACGGGCGCAGGCGCGCATTCTGCGTTTTTCGCGCATCCAGCGCTCCGGTTTCACCACTCGCCCGGCCACCGATGCCCACGAATTCAAGCACATACCGCGCAGGCGTGGCGAGCGGCAGGCGCTGGACGCGATTGCGTCTTTCACTTCATATGCAGGCGAACCCGCTTCGGGGCGTCGGGACAGCGACGCGCGGGTTCGTCCTCCACCACGCCAACCGCCACCACAGGGGAACTTCGATGCCGCATACCGCCAGCAAACTCGCTTGTGCCATCCGCTTGTGTTGCCTGGGGCTGCTCGCCGCCGGCGGCGCCCAGGCCCAGGACGCCGCCGCGCCGGCGGCGCGGGACGCGGCCGTCGACCTGGACCGGATCGTGGTGACCGCCGGCAAGCTCAAGGAGTCGGTGCGCGAGATCGCCGGCTCCGCCTCGGCGGTGACCAACCAGCAGTTGCAGGACCTCGGCGCGCAGTCGCTGGCCGACTACATCGAGCGCACGCCCGGGGTGGTCTTCAACAACTACCAGCCGGGCGTGTCGCACGTGGTGATGCGCGGCATCGCCACCAGCTCGGGCAACGTGCAGGGCCAGCCGACCACCGGCTACTTCCTCAACGAGGTGCCGCTGACCGAGCCGGGCTGGACCATCGCCATCCCCGACATCGACGCCTTCGACCTCAACCGGGTCGAGGTGCTGCGCGGCCCGCAGGGCACGCTGTTCGGCTCGGCCTCGATGGGCGGCGCGGTCAACTACATCGCCAACGTCGCCGACGCCAGCGGCTTCGACGCCGCCGCCGAGGCGACGCTGAGCCAGACCAGGAATGCCGACGTCGGCTATGCCGCCAAGGCCATGGTCAACGTGCCGATCAGGCAGGACCTGCTGGCGGTGCGCGCGGTCGCGCAGTACCGCGAGGATCCCGGCTTCCTGGACAACGTCGGCACCGGCCGCAAGGGCTCCAACGACACCCAGCTCGACGGCGGCCGGCTGTCGCTGGTGCTGACCCCGAGCGAGCAGACCACGCTGACCTGGCTGAGCCTGCTGCAGAACACCGACAGCGACGACAACAGCTACCGGATCGCCGGGCTGGGCGAGCTGCAGCGCGACACCGCGCTGCCGGAATTCACCGACACCAAGGTCGCCGTGCACAGCCTGCGCCTGGACCAGGACCTGGGCTTCGCCGACTTCACCGCGCTGCTGGCCTACCAGAAGAAGCAGCAGGACTGGCGCTTCGACTACACCCCGGTCCGCGCCGCCTACAACGCCGACCTCGACCTCGACCTGACCTCGCCGCTGTACATCGAGTCCGGCGGCGAGAGCCGCGGCAAGAGCATCGAGCTGCGCCTGGCGTCCAAGCCCGGCGGCCGCGTCGACTGGCTGGTCGGCGGCATGTACTT
The DNA here is from genome assembly GCA_003505795.1 of Lysobacteraceae bacterium. GTDB lineage: Bacteria > Pseudomonadota > Gammaproteobacteria > Xanthomonadales > Xanthomonadaceae > UBA8801. Next base: position 2,511 of record DNXT01000073.1, read on the forward strand.
CGATTCGACCAAGGACCTGTACGAGCAGCTCGGCGCCCAGGGCGCGGCGGCCGCGTTCGACCAGTCCTCGCTGTTCGGGCCGGGCAGCGGTGCGGTGATCGCGCCCAACGGCGAGATCTTCAACGCCTTCTACACCGACCTGACCGGCTCGGAGGCGGCGCTGTTCGGCGAGGGCAGCTTCCACTTCAACGAGCGGTGGAAGCTGACCGTGGGCGGGCGCCTGTTCCGCAACAAGGTCGAGACCGTGGCGACCCAGGTCGGCTTCTCGACCTATCCGGGCGCACCGATCGTGACGCCGTCGCAGACCAAGGAGGACGGCTTCAATCCCAAGGTCGCGCTGACCTGGCAGCCGAGCCAGGACGTGATGGTCTACGGCCTGGTATCGGAGGGCTTCCGCTTCGGCGAGCCGAACACCAGCGGCCTGAGCGCGTACCCGGTCCCCTCCGGCTCCAGGAGCGACAGCCTGGTCAACTACGAGCTGGGCACGCGCACCAGCTGGGCGGGGGGCCGGCTGCTGCTGGACGCCACGCTGTTCTACGTGGACTGGAAGGACATCCAGCTGCGCCTGCAGACGCCGGACTTCTACAACTACGCCAGCAATGGCGGCAAGGCCTACAGCCGCGGCGTCGAGTTCGCCGCGACCTGGCGCCCGGTCGACGCGTTCGAGTGGCAGGCCAGCGCGACTTGGCAGCACGCGCGCCTGGACGAGGACCTGTTCATCCTCTGGTACGGCACCGCGCCGGCCGGCTCGCAGCTGCCCGGCTCGGCCGACTGGACGGTGAGCAACCTGCTCAGCTACCACTTCGACACGCGCTTCTATCCGACCCTCACGCTGGCGCACCAGTACGTCGGCAGCGGCATCAGCGACCTCAACTCGGCGGTGCCGGGCGTGGCGCCCAACCGCCAGGGCAACTACAACCTGTTCGACCTGCGCTACCGGATGAGCTTCGGCAACACCGACCTCACCCTGTTCGGCAGCAATCTCACCGACAAGCGCGGCATCACCCGCAGCGTGTCCGAGACCAACGGCACCGGCGAGGGCCTGGTGCGTCCGCGCACCTATGGCGTGACCGTGCACTGGCGTTACTGAGCGCGTGGCCGTGACCGCGCGTTTGATCGGGCGCTGGCAGCTGGCGCTCGGCCGCAAGCCGCTGGAGGCGGTGGTGGCCGACGCCGAGCGCGCCGGCCTGCACCGCCGGCTCGGCGCCGGCAGCCTGCTGGTGCTGGGGGTGGCCAACATCCTCGGCGCCGGCATCTACGTGGTGACCGGCGCGGCGGCGGCCAGCTTCGCCGGCCCGGCGGTGGTGCTGTCGTTCGTGCTGGCGGCGCTGGCCTGCGGCTTCACCGGGCTGTGCTACGCCGAGCTGTCGTCGGTGATCCCGGTGTCCGGTTCGGCCTACTCGTACTGCTACGTGACCCTCGGCGAGGGCGCGGCGTGGGCGCTGGCGTGGATGGTGATCCTGGAATACCTGCTGGCCGCCGCGGCGGTGGCGGCCGGTTTCTCCGGCTACCTGAGCAGCCTGCTCGGCGACCTGCACGTGCAGGTGCCGATGTGGCTGGCGACATCCAGCGTCACCGCCACCCAGCACGGCGGGCATACCGAGCTGGCCTTCAGCGGCGGCGTCAACGTGGTCGCCGCGCTGGCGGTGCTGGGCGCGGCGG
>DNXT01000073.1:4312-4486 GCA_003505795.1 Lysobacteraceae bacterium
TGGCGGTGCTGGGCGCGGCGGCGATCCAGATCGCCGGGGTCGGGCGCTCGGCCTTGGCCAACCTGGTGCTGGTGCTGATCAAGATCGCGGTGCTGATCGCGTTCGTGGCGGTCGGCGCGCAGTTCGTCGACGCCGCCAACTGGCGGCCGTTCCTGCCGGCCAACGAGGGCGGCT
>DNXT01000075.1:0-507 GCA_003505795.1 Lysobacteraceae bacterium
CCTGCGCGCGCATCAGCCCGGGCTGGCCGGGGCGCTGCGCTACTTCGAGTTCGGCGAAGGCGAGCCGTCGGCATGGCGGCGTTTCCAGCGCACGCTCGACCGGGTGCTTGCCGGCGACGCCGACCGTGCCCGCGCCGTGGCCGGGGCGCAGGCCATGTTCGCGTACTTCCATCGCCATCTTGCAGCGGAGCAACCGGCTTGAACGACCGCGCCGAAACCATCGACCTGGATGCCTGTGCCCGCGAGCCGATCCACATTCCCGGGCTGATCCAGCCGTACGGCGTGCTGCTGGTGGTCGAACCGGCGGACGGCCGCATCGTGCAGGCCAGCGCCACGGCCGCGGAGGTGCTCGGAGCGCCGATGCAGCAGCTGCTCGGCGCCCGCTACGACGAGGTGCTGCAGCTGTCGCCGCACGCCCGGCCGTACCCGGTCCAGGGCGAGTCCCAGCACCTCATCCACGCGCCGGTGTCGTTCCCGCGGCGCAGCGGCGCGCCGGCCCAGGCCTGG
>DNXT01000075.1:704-3850 GCA_003505795.1 Lysobacteraceae bacterium
GGGCTGTAGTGGTGGCAGGCGCGCCGGCCCAGGCCTGGGTGGCGGCGTGGCACCTGTACCCGGAGCAGTGGCTGGTCGAGATCGAGCCGCGCGACGCCCGCTTCGTCGACGTCACCCTGCGCGAGGCGATGCCGCTGCTGCGCAGCATCGAGCGCGATCCGACCATCCTGGAAGCCTGCCAGCGCGCCGCGCAGGGGCTGCGCGCGCTGATCGGCTTCGACCGGGTGATGGTCTACCGCTTCGACGAGGAGTGGAACGGCGACGTGATCGCCGAGGCGCGCAACAACGCGCTGGAGGCCTACCTCGGCCTGCACTATCCGGCCAGCGACATTCCCGCGCAGGCGCGCGCGCTGTACCTGCGCAACCGGGTCCGCCAGATCGCCGACGTCGGTTACCGGCCGTCGCCGATCGAACCGACCCTGCATCCGCGCCTGGGCACGCCGGTGGACCTGAGCGACGTCAGCCTGCGCAGCGTCTCGCCGCTGCACCTGGAATACCTGGCCAACATGGGCGTCACCGCCACCCTGGTCGCCTCGATCGTGGTCAACGACCGACTGTGGGGCCTGATCGCCTGCCACCACTACAGCCCGTACTTCACCAGCCATGCCATGCGCGATGCCACCGACGCGCTGGCCCGCGCGCTCGGCGGCCGCATCGGCGCATTGCAGGCGGTGGCCCGCGCGCACGCCGAGTCGTTGCTGCTGACCGTGCGCGAGAAGCTCATCACCGACTTCAACGAGGCGGAGATGGTGACCGCGGACATGCTCGCGGAGATGGCGCCGGACCTGCTCGACGTGGTCGACGCCGACGGCGTGGCGATCTTCCACGGCGACCAGGTCGCCCGCTATGGGCAGCTGCCCGATGCCGCGTCGCTGCAGCGCATCCGCGCGCGGGTCGAAGGCGAGCACCAGCAGGCGCTGCGCGAGGACGCGGTCGGCGCGCTGCACGTGGAGGAGATCGCCGGCGTGTTCCCGGAACTGGCCGATCTGGCACCGCTGGCGGCCGGCTTCATCTTCGTGCCGCTGATGCCGCAGTCGCGCAGCGCGCTGCTGTGGACCCGGCGCGAGCAGGTGCAGACGGTCAACTGGGCCGGCAACCCGGAACTGTCCAAGCTGCAGGACATTCCCAACTCGCGGCTGTCCCCGCGCAAGAGCTTCGACCTGTGGCGGCAGACCGTGCGCGGCCGCGCGCGGCCGTGGTCGCCGCTGCACCTGGAATCGGCGCGCAACCTGCGGGTGCTGATCGAGCTGATGGAGCGCAAGCGCTTCCAGCAGGATTTCGCCCTGCTGGAAGGCTCGCTGTCGCGGCTGCGCGAGGGCGTGGCGATCATCGCCCGCGACGCCGACCGCCGCTCCGGCCGGGTGATGTTCGCCAACGAGGCGTTCGCGCGGTTGTGCGGGTTCGAGGTGGCCGAGCTGATCGGCCGCAGTTTCCACGAGCTGCTGGCCGCGGACGTGCCCGGCGACCGCATCCAGCTGGCGGAGGACGCGATCCGCAACGGCCGCGCGGCCTACGTGATGCTGCCGCTGCGCGTGCGCGACGCGGCGCCGCTGTTCCGGCAGTTCGATCTCGAGCCGCTGCCCAGCCCGACCGGCGTCGTCGGCCACTGGCTGCTGCAGCTGCGCGATCCGAGCTAGGCCTGCGCCGGACGACGCAGCGCCAGCACCACCACGGCGCCGGCCAGCAATCCCCAGAACGCCGAACCGATGCCGGCCAGGGTCAGCCCGGACGCGGTCACCAGGAAGGTGACCAGTGCCGCCTCGCGCTCGCGTTCCTCCTTCAGCGCGGTGGCCAGGCTGCCGCCGATGGTGCCCAGCAGCGCGATGCCGGCGATCGCCATCACCAGCTCCTTCGGGAACGCGCCGAACAACGCCGCGACCGTGGCGCCGAATAGGCCGACCAGCACGTAGAACGCGCCGGCGCTGACCGCCGCGACATAGCGGCGCGCCGGATCCTCGTGCGCCTCGCGTCCCATGCAGATCGCCGCGGTGATCGCGGCGAGATTCAGCGCATACGCGCCGAAAGGCGCCAGCAGCGTGTTGGCCACCCCGATCCAGCCGATCGCCGGCGACACCGGCAACGCATAGCCGGAGGCACGCGCGACCGCGACGCCGGGTACGTTCTGCGATGCCATGGTCACCACGAACAAGGGCAGGGCGATGCCGAACACCGCGCTCCACGACAGCGTGGGCACGGTGAACAACGGCCGCGCCAGTTCGAGGTGCACGTCCTGCCAGTGCATCGAGCCGCCGGCGGCGGCCACCGCCAGGCCGCAGAGCAGGGTGGCGATCACCGCGTAGCGCGCGAACAGGCGGCGGCCGACCAGGTAGACGACGAACATGGTCAGCGCCAGCGCCAGCTGCGTCTGCATGGCCACGAACACGTCCAGGCCGAAGCGCAGCAGCACGCCGGCGAGCATGCCCGACGCCAGCGACAGCGGTACCCGCCGCATCGCGCGTTCGAACAGGCCGGAGAATCCGGCCAGCGTCCCGAGCAGGGCCGACAGCACGAATGCGCCGATCGCATCGGACAGCGGCGCCGCCGCCGCGGCGCCGACCAGCATCGCCGCGCCCGGGGTCGACCAGGCGGTCACCACCGGCATGCGCCAGCGCAGCGACAGGCCGATGCAGGTCACGCCCATCCCCAGCCCCAGCGCCCACATCCAGGAGCCGATCTCGGCCTGGGTGGCGCCGAGGCTGCGCGCGGCCTGGAACACGATCACCGCCGAACTGGCGAATCCCACCAGGACCGTGACGAAACCGGCCGCCACGGCGGACAGGGAGAAGGCGGCGAGGACGGATGTCTTGGACGCGGTGGACATGCGCGGCGTGGTCTCCAGCGGGAACGGGGCCGGACATTCTGCGGCGGTACGCCGCGATTGCGGACATTCGTTGCAGATGCATCGATGGTTGCCGCCGGCGTGCCTCGCCCGCACGAGGCCGGGATGCGGATGCGCCTTGCTCGTCCGTGCTGCGCGGACGGGGCGTTGCGCAGGCCGGCGCAATGGCCGCCTTGCGTCGGTACCCGATGGCTCCGCAAAAAAGTGTTGACGAATTTCCAGCGGCCGTTAGACTGCGCAGCCTCGCTCGACACAGCGACGCCTCGACGAGGTGGCGCAGGACAGCGAAATCAACGACTTCTTCCAA
>DNXT01000143.1 GCA_003505795.1 Lysobacteraceae bacterium
GGAGCGGACATGGCGCGCAGCATAGCCGCCCGCGCTCCGGCCCGCGCAGCCCGGCCGGGGCCGCCCCCGGTTGCCATCGAATCGACGTGGCGGCGGCGCAGGCGCCCTTGGCAGGGCGCCGGGCCGTACCTGGCCCCGCTTCCGCCGCGTCCGTGCGGAAGCCGTTGGCGCGGGCACCGACCGCTTCGACGCCGCCTGGCCGGTGCCGGGGAATGGCCTATGCAGGGCACTGCAGCAGACGTCGCCGGCCGGGCGGGCGGGCCGATGCCGGCATAGCCGCGCAACGGTGCGCCCCGTACACTGCCGCCGATGAACTACCGCCACGCCTTCCATGCCGGCAACCATGCCGACGTGCTCAAGCACATCGCCCTGCTGGCGCTGATCGACGCGCTCAAGCGCAAGGACACGCCGTTCTTCGTGCTCGACACCCACGCCGGCCGTGGTCGCTACCTGCTGGCCGGCGAGGAAAGCCGCAAGACCAGCGAGGCCGAGGACGGGGTGATGCGGCTGATGGCGCAACCGCGGCTTCCGGACGTGGTCGAGCGCTACCTGCGCGCGGTGCAGGCCGACAATCCGGTCGGCGCCCTGATCACCTATCCGGGCTCGCCGCTGCTGGCGGCGCAGGCGATGCGCGAACAGGACCGGATGGCCTGCTGCGAGATGCAGCCGGAGGAAGCGGGCGAGCTCAAGCGCCTGTTCGAGCACGACAGCCGGGTGCGGGTGCACGGCGGCGACGGCTATGCCGCGGTGCGCGCGTTCCTGCCGCCGCGCGCCGGCAACGTCAAGATCGGCCGCGGCCTGGTGCTGATCGATCCGCCCTACGAGGCGCAGGACGCCGAATACCCGCAGATCATCGCCACCCTGCGCGAGACGCTGGCGCGCTGGCCGCAGGCGATCTGCGCGGTCTGGTATCCGATCAAGCAGCGCCGCAGCCTGCTGCCGTTCCTGCGCAAGGCCACCGCGCTTCCGGCCCGGTCGGTGATGCTGGCCGAGCTGCAGGTCCGCCCCGACGACTCGCCGCTGCGCCTGAACGGCAGCGGCATGCTGATCGTCAATCCGCCCTGGCAGTTCGACCAGGTCCTGGCCGCTGCGCTGCCGGCGCTCAAGAGCCAGCTCGGCGAGGCCGGCGCCTGCACGCGGCTGGAATGGCTCAAGCACGAGCAGTGACCGTCGCGCTCATCACGCCGTACTCACAAACAGATCACGGCTCGGCTGGGTAGAGTGCGGCGCAAGCTCCGACGGCGGCCGGACACCGATACGGCACACCGGAATCGTTCAGCGCAGACGTCGACGGTAATGCCAGAATCTCAGGACCTTGAGGAACGTTGGTCATGGCTATCCGCAATCGCATGCCGCCGTGGCATGAAAACTTCAACCTGCCCAACGGCCGCACCCTGCTGCTGCGCCCGGTGCGCCCGGAAGACGGCCCGCCGCTGCAGGGCGCCTTCAGCCTGCTGGGCCCGGAGGAGATCCGCACCCGCTTCCTGCGCTCGCTCACCGAGATGACGCCGGACATGGTGCAGCGGCTCACCCATCCGAACCCGAAGACCGAGATCGTGCTGGTCGCCGCCGAGCAGTTGCCGCCGGGCGAGGCGCTGGTCGGCGCGGTGGCGCGCGCCGCGATCGTGCCCGGCACCCGCCAGGCCGAGTACACCATCCTGGTCAGCCACTTCGTCGCCGGCCAGGGCCTGGGCCGGCAGCTGATGCGCAAGCTGGTGAAGTGGGCCCGCCGCAAGTACCTGGACCGGCTCTACGGCGACGCGCTGCAGAGCAACGTGCCGATGCTGCAGCTGGCCGAGTCGCTCGGCTTCAGGCCGCAGCCGCACCCGGATTCGCCGGAACTGGTGCGGATGGTGCTGGAGCTGGAAGCGTAGGACCCGGGAGGCGCGCGGTCCCACGGATTTGGCTGGCCTGCACTGGCACGTGGCAGCGGTCTGATAAAATCGGCGGTTCATGTCGTCGCTCCCCTTCCCCGCCCCGCCGCTGCCCAAGTCCGGGCAGCTCCGCGCCTACTGGCGCGCTCCCGCCTCCGCCACCGCCCTGGCCTGGTACATCGCACGCGCGGCCGAGGCGCATGCCGGGCCGCTGCTGGTGGTCGCCCGCGACAACCAGAGCGCGCACCAGATCGAGGCCGACCTGCACGCGCTGCTCGGCGGCGACAGCCACTTGCCGGTGGTGCCGTTTCCCGACTGGGAAACGCTGCCGTACGACCAGTTCAGCCCGCACCCGGACATCATCAGCCAGCGCCTGAACGCCCTGCACCGGCTGCCGTCGCTGCAGCAGGCCGCGGTCGTGGTGGTGCCGGTACAGACGCTGATGCAGCGGCTGGCCCCGCTCAGGTACGTGGTGGGCGGCAGCTTCGACCTCGAGGTCGGCCAGCGCCTGGACCTGGACGCGGAGAAACGCCGGCTGGAGAGCGCCGGCTACCGCAACGTGCCGCAGGTGATGGACCCGGGCGACTTCGCCGTGCGCGGCGGCCTGCTCGACGTCTATCCGATGGGCGCCGAGGCGCCGCTGCGGGTGGAGCTGCTGGACCAGGACATCGACTCGATCCGCGCATTCGATCCGGAATCGCAGCGCTCGCTGGACAAGGTCGACGCGGTCAGGATGCTGCCCGGCCGCGAAGTGCCGATGGACGACGCCAGCGTCGAGCGCGTGCTGGCCGCGCTGCGCGAGCGCTTCGACGTGGACACCCGCCGCAGCGCGCTGTACCAGGACCTCAAGTCGGGGCTGGCGCCGGCCGGCGTGGAGTACTACCTGCCGCTGTTCTTCGACCACACCGCCACCTTGTTCGACTACCTCGGCCAGGACCTGCTGACCCTGGTCGCGCCGGGCGTGTCCGACGCCGCCGACGCGTTCTGGAGCCAGACCCAGAACCGCTACGAGCAGCGCCGCCACGACGTGGAGCGCCCGTTGCTGGCGCCCGACGAGCTCTACCAGTCGCCGGACGCGCTGCGCGAACGGCTCAACCGGCTGCGCCGGATCGAGGTCTGGCCGGCCGACCACGCCAACCTCGACAAGGCCACGGCGCTGGGCGACCAGCCGCTGCCGCCGTTGCCGGTGGCGGCCAAGGACGCGCCGGCGGGCCAGGCGCTGAAATCGTTCCTCGGCCACTACCCCGGCCGGGTGCTGATCGCGGCCGATTCCCCGGGCCGGCGCGAAGCGCTGCTGGAAGTGCTGGCCGCCGCCGAGCTGCAGCCGGCGGTATTGCCGGATTTCGCCGCGTTCCTGCCTTCCTCGGCCGGGGAAAGGCGGCCCGAAGGACCGCGAACCGAGGGTTCGCGTACGGACCGCCTCGCCCCGCAGGGAGCGGGGCTGCCCCGCTTCGCCATCGCGGTGGCATCGCTGGAGGACGGCTTCGCGCTCGACGATCCGCACATCGCGGTACTGACCGAACGCCAGCTGTTCCCCGAGCGCGCCGGCCATGCGCGGCGGCCGCGCCGTGCCGGGCGCGAGCCGGAAGCGATCATCCGCGACCTCGGCGAACTGACCGAAGGTGCGCCGATCGTCCACGAGGACCACGGCGTCGGCCGCTACCGCGGGCTGATCGCGATGGACGTCGGCGGCATGCCCGGCGAGTTCCTCGAGATCGAATACGCCAAGGGCGACCGCCTGTACGTGCCGGTGGCGCAGCTGCACCTGATCAGCCGCTATTCCGGCGCCTCCGCCGAGACCGCGCCGCTGCACTCGCTCGGCGGCGAGCAGTGGACCAAGGCCAAGCGCAAGGCCGCCGAGAAGGTGCGCGACGTCGCCGCCGAACTGCTGGAGATCCAGGCCCGCCGGCGTGCCCGCGCCGGCCTGGCGCTGCAGGTGGACCGGGCGATGTACGAACCGTTCGCGGCCGGCTTCCCGTTCGAGGAAACCCCCGACCAGCTCGCCGCGATCGACGCCACCCTGCGCGACCTGGCCAGCAGCCAGCCGATGGACCGCGTGGTCTGCGGCGACGTCGGCTTCGGCAAGACCGAGGTCGCGGTGCGCGCGGCGTTCGCCGCGGCCAGCGCCGGCAAGCAGGTGGCGGTGCTGGTGCCGACCACGCTGCTGGCCGAGCAGCACTATCGCAACTTCCGCGACCGCTTCGCCGACTACCCGATGAAGGTCGAGGTGCTGTCGCGCTTCAAGAGCACCAAGGAGATCAAGGCCGAGCTGGAGAAGGTGGCGGCAGGCACCATCGACGTGATCGTCGGCACCCACCGCCTGCTGCAGGCGGACGTGAAGTTCAAGGACCTGGGCCTGGTGATCGTCGACGAGGAGCAGCGCTTCGGCGTGCGCCAGAAGGAAGCGCTCAAGGCGATGCGCGCCAACGTGCACCTGCTCACGCTCACCGCCACGCCGATCCCGCGCACGCTCAACATGGCGATGGCCGGACTGCGCGACCTGTCGATCATCGCCACCCCGCCGCCGAACCGGCTGGCGGTACAGACCTTCATCACCGCCTGGGACAACGCGCTGCTGCGCGAGGCGTTCCAGCGCGAACTGGCGCGCGGCGGCCAGCTGTACTTCCTGCACAACGACGTGGAGAGCATCGGCCGGATGCAGCGCGAGCTGTCCGAGCTGGTGCCGGAAGCGCGCATCGGCATCGCCCATGGGCAGATGCCCGAGCGCGAACTGGAACGGGTGATGCTGGATTTCCAGAAGCAGCGCTTCAACGTGCTGCTGTCGACCACGATCATCGAGTCGGGCATCGACATCCCCAACGCCAACACCATCGTCATCAACCGCGCCGACCGCTTCGGCCTGGCCCAGCTGCACCAGCTGCGCGGCCGGGTCGGCCGCTCGCACCACCGCGCGTATGCATACCTGCTGGTGCCGGACCGGCGCGCGATGACGCCGGACGCCGAGAAGCGGCTGGAGGCGATCGCCTCGATGGACGAGCTCGGCGCCGGCTTCACCCTGGCCACCCACGACCTGGAGATCCGCGGCGCCGGCGAGCTGCTCGGCGAGGACCAGAGCGGGCAGATGGCCGAGGTCGGCTTCAGCCTGTACACCGAGCTGCTCGAACGCGCGGTGCGCAGCATCAGGCAGGGCAAGCTGCCGGACCTGGACGCCGGCGAGGAAGCGCGCGGCGCCGAGGTCGAGCTGCACGTGCCGGCGCTGATCCCCGAGGACTACCTGCCCGACGTGCACACCCGCCTGACCCTGTACAAGCGCATTTCCAGCGCGCGCGACGGCGAGACGCTGCGCGAGCTGCAGGTGGAGATGATCGACCGCTTCGGCCTGCTGCCGGACCCGGTCAAGCACCTGTTCGCGATCGCCGAGCTCAAGCTGCAGGCCAACACGCTCGGCATCCGCAAGCTGGAGCTCGGCGAGAACGGCGGCCGCATCGTGTTCGAGGCCAAGCCGAGCATCGACCCGATGGCGGTGATCCAGCTGATCCAGAAGCAACCCAGGCTCTACGCGATGGACGGCCCGGACAAGCTGCGGATCAAGCATCCGCTGCCGGAAGCGGCGGATCGCTTCAACGCCGCCAAGGCACTGCTGACCACGCTGCGCCCGGGCTGAGCCCAGCCGCCCGGGGCGGTCTCTTCGTCACACTTCTCCGTTTCGGAGCAGTTCCCTTCTCGCGCCAGCGGGAGAAGGTGGCGCGCAGCATCCGCCCTTCGGGCACCTTCCCCCGCAAGCGCGAGAAGGGAGAATCCCTATTCAAAGACCGGTGATGAAGAGACAGCCGCCCGCAGCGGCGGCGGGCCGCCGTCAGGCCTGCACGACCTGGTCGCGGCCGCGTTCCTTGGCCGCGTAGAGCGCCCGGTCGGCCTGCTTGAGCACGGCGGCCACCTCGCCGGCGGTTTCCGGGAAGTGCGCCAGGCCGAGGGAAACGGTGACCTTCGCCGCCACGCCCAGCGTGGTCGTCGCCACCCGCAGGCGCAGCCGCTCGGCGATCTGCGCCGCCGACGCCAGCGGCATGTCCGGCAGCAGGATCGTGAACTCCTCGCCGCCGCTGCGGCAAGCCACGTCGTCCGGGCGAAGATCGTTGCGGATCAGGCTGCCCAGCGACGCCAGCACGCGGTCGCCGCCATCGTGGCCGAAGGTGTCGTTGACGCGCTTGAAGTGATCGATGTCCAGCTGGATCACCGCGAAGCTGCGCCCGCCTGCCGCCCAGGCGTCGAGGAATTCCTGCATGCCGCGGCGATTGAACAGCCCGGTCAGCGGATCGGTCAGCGATTCGGTATTGAGCCGCTGGATCGTGTTCTTCATCGCCGCCAGCCCGATCAGGATCGCGCGCTTGAGCTGGGCGACCTCGAAATACCAGGCGCGGACGCCGCTGAGCGACTGCGAGGCGCCGGTTTCCTCCATGACCTGCGCGTGCCGGGCCAGCTTCCACAGCGGCAGCGTGATCAGCCGCGACAGCCACCAGATCAGCACCAGCGTGACCAGCAGCAGCGGCAACGTGTACAGCACCAGCCGGCGTGCCAGCGCGTTCAGCGGCGCCAGGGTGGCATCGCGGGGACGCTGCGCCACCACGCCCCATTTCACCGACTTGAGCGGCGAGTACCCGGCCAGCATCACCGTCTGCTGGCTGTTGACCGATTGCATGCTGCCCGCCTCGCCCGCCAGCACCCGGTCGACGATCGGGTTGCTCCCGACCCGCTCGCCGACCCGGCCTATGTCGTGGTGGTAGATCAGGCGGCGATCGGCATCCACCACGAACAGGTACGACCCGTCATGGTAGTAGTGCTCGCCCAGCAGCCGGTGCAGGACGTTGCCCTCGTGCAGGTAGATCGAGCCGGCGACATAGCCCAGGTAGCGGCCGTCGGGGGCGAAGACCGGGCTGGAGACCACCACCACCAGGCGCCCGGTCGAGGCGACGTAGGGAGGGCTGACCTGGGTCCGGCGATGCTGCAGGGCCAGGCGCGAGCCGATGCTGTCCAGCTTCGTCCCCGTCGCGACGAGCTTCGGCGACATCGTCAGCAGGCGGCCGTCGGCATCCACGATCAGCACCGAGTTGAATCCCTGGTACTCCTCGCGCACCATCTCGACCTCCTGCTCCAGCTCGGCCGCGCTGTCCCAGCGCCCGCTCAGCGAGCGCGCGTGCGCCTGCATCATGCGTTGCGCGCCAAAGATGTACAGGTCGGTGGTATCGGCCAGCTTGCGCGCGTAGACCCGGTTGGCCTCCAGCGTGCTCTCGGTCAGCAGCTCCCTCTGCACCCGGTAGCTCGCCGACAGCACGCTGGCCAGGGTCAGGATCACCGAAAGCGCCGACAGGACCAGGATGAGCTGACGAAGATTGATGTGCGGAAGGCCGCGCCTGCTGCCGGGCATCGAAGTGACCAGATCTGTTCTGACGCGTACCTTACCCAGCCCACGCCGGGTCCCGCCACCCCGGCGCGGGCCGCTGCGCCACCTTCAAAGCTGCGATTCCAGCGGCAGCCATCCGATCGTCCTGGCCGCGGCGCGGCGCCATGCGCTCGCTTCCGGCTCGCGCTCCCATACCTGCGACGGCGAGAGCGCATCGTCGTGCCAGCGCAATCGTCCGCGGTCCAGCGCCAGCCGGTAGCTGACCTTGGCCGAGGTCTTGACCCGGTACAGCGCGTTCAGCTCCGCGGCGGCCTCGCGGCTGTCGAACAGCAGCCCCATCTCGGTATTGAGGTTCATCGAGCGCGGGTCGAGGTTGAACGAACCGATGAAGCCGCCATGGTCGTCGATCACGAAGGCCTTGGTATGCAGGCTGGCGCCGCTGGAGCCGAACAGGCTGCCTTCCGGCTTGCCCTGCGACTTGAGTTCGTACAGCGCCACGCCCTCGTGCAGCAGCCGCACCCGGTAGCCGGCGTAGCCGCCGTGCACCGCGACCACGTCGTTGGCCGCGAGCGAATTGGTGAGGATGCCGACCTCGACGTCGCGCTCGCGCAGCGCCGCCAGCCAGCGCATGCCGTCGTCGCCGGGCACGAAGTACGGCGAGATCAGCTTCAGTTCGTGCCGCACCGTCGACATCCGTCCGATCAGCACCGGCGTCATCCAGTCCGGACCGGGCCGGGCGCCCTCGGCCTTCTCCGGCGGATCGGAGACGACCGCGGCATCGGCGCTCCAGTGCGGCGTGCGCCGTCCCTGGACCAGGTCGCGCA
>DNXT01000496.1 GCA_003505795.1 Lysobacteraceae bacterium
CGTGCGCTGGCGCGCCGCCCCGGGGCGATGCGGCGTCGTTCCCGCCGGCGCCGCAACCGCCCCGGGGACGTTTCCCTACCCGTCGTCGGCCCGATCACGGACAGCCGGACCCCGGCGCCGGGTTATCCTGTCGCCATGTCGTCCCCCGCTATTGAAACGCTGCAACGCGTCTTCGGCTACAACGCCTTCCGCGGCCCCCAGCAGGCCATCGTCGAGCATGTCGCCGCCGGCAACGATGCCCTGGTGCTGATGCCCACCGGCGGCGGCAAGTCGCTGTGCTACCAGATCCCGGCGCTGCTGCGCGACGGCACCGGGATCGTGGTCTCGCCGCTGATCGCGCTGATGCAGGACCAGGTCGAGGCGCTGCGCCAGCTCGGCGTGCGCGCCGAGTACCTCAACTCCACGCTCGATGCCGAGAACGCCCAGCGCGTGGAGCGTGCCCTGCAGGCCGGCGAGCTGGACCTGCTGTACGTGGCGCCGGAACGCCTGCTCACCGCCCGCTTCCTGTCGCTGCTCGAGCGCAGCCGCATCGGCCTGTTCGCGATCGACGAGGCGCACTGCGTGTCGCAGTGGGGCCACGACTTCCGCCCGGAGTACCGCCAGCTCACCGTGCTGCACGAGCGCTGGCCGCACATCCCGCGCATCGCCCTGACCGCCACCGCCGACCCGCCCACCCAGCGCGAGATCGCCGAGCGCCTGGACCTGGAGCACGCCGAGCACTTCATCAGCTCGTTCGACCGGCCCAACATCCGCTACACCGTGGTGCAGAAGGACAACGCGCGGCGCCAGCTGCTGGACTTCCTCGCCCGCCACCGCGGCGAGGCCGGCATCGTCTACGCGATGTCGCGGCGCAAGGTCGAGGAGACCGCCGGGTTCCTCGCTGCGCAGGGCTACACCGCGCTGCCCTACCACGCCGGCCTGCCCGCCGAGGTGCGCGCCGAGAACCAGCGCCGCTTCCTGCGCGAGGACGGCATCGTGATGTGCGCCACCATCGCCTTCGGCATGGGCATCGACAAGCCGGACGTGCGCTTCGTCTGCCACGTCGACCTGCCCAAGTCGATGGAGGGCTATTACCAGGAAACCGGCCGCGCCGGGCGCGACGGCGAGCCGTCCGAGGCCTGGCTGTGCTACGGCCTGGGCGACGTGGTCCTGCTCAAGCAGATGATCGAGCAGGGCGAGGCCAGCGAGGAGCGCAAGCGCCTGGAGCGGGGCAAGCTCGACCACCTGCTCGGCTACTGCGAATCGATGCAGTGCCGGCGCCAGGTGCTGCTGGCCGGGTTCGGCGAGACCTATCCCCGGCCCTGCGGCAACTGCGACAACTGCCTGACCCCGGCCGCGGCCTGGGACGCCACCGTGCCGGCGCAGAAAGCGCTCAGCTGCGTCTACCGCAGCGGCCAGCGCTTCGGCGTCGGCCACCTGATCGACATCCTGCGCGGCAGCGAGAGCGACAAGATCCGCCAGTTCGGCCACGACCAGCTCAGCACCTACGGCATCGGCCGCGACCTGGACGCGCGCACCTGGCGCAGCGTGTTCCGGCAGCTGGTCGCCGCCAGCCTGCTGGAAGTGGACAGCGAGGGCCATGGCGGCCTGCGCCTGACCGACGCCAGCCGCCAGGTCCTCAAGGGCGAGCGCCAGGTGATGCTGCGGCGCGAGTCGCCAGCCGCGCGCGAACGCGGCGAGCGCAGCAGCCAGCGCAGCACCGGCGTGCCGGTATCGCCGCAGGACCTGGCCCTGTTCAACGCCCTGCGCGGCCTGCGCGCCGAACTGGCCCGCGAACAGAACGTGCCGGCCTTCGTCATCTTCCACGACAGCACGCTGCGCAACATCGCCGAACAGCGCCCGACCAGCCTGGCCGAGCTGGGACGGATCGGCGGAATCGGCGGCAGCAAGCTCGCCCGCTACGGCGAGCAACTGGTGGGGGTGGTCCGCGAGCAGGGCTGAGCGTCCGGCCCCGTGTCGGCCCTGCCACGAAAATCCCGGAAACCGACAGCGGCCGTTCAATCTGCGGTTGCTAGCGTGGGGACACCCGCGAAGGCACGGAACGCCGCCTTCTCCTGCTAGAGTCAAACCGATGAAACGCAGCCTCCTCATTGCCTGTGCCCTGCTCGCCTCGGCCAACGCCCTGGCGCAGGCCGACGACGTGACCACGTCCGGCAACCCGGCGCTGGACCTGAGCGTGCCCAGGGAACCGATCCAGTACCGCAGCGATCCGACCTATTCCAGCGACCCGCCCGGCGCCTACTACGGCGACAAGAGCGGCAAGCCGGCCGCGGCGACGGTGCGCGAACAGCAGCGCATCGCCGCGCAGGCCGAACAGTGCCAGGGCGAACTGCACGGCAGCGTCACCGCCGGCGTCGGCTATTCGAACCACGGCGGCAACAGCAACTGGCAGGGCGCCAACCTCAACAGCTGCAAGACCTACTACGGCGACGACGGCAAGCCGCGCACGATCGGCGTCAGCATCAGCGTCGGACGCGGCGAAGGCGCACTGTTCGGACCCGGCTACTACGGTGGCCCCGGCTGGTACGGCCCCGGGCCGGGCGGCTGGTAGACGCACCAAGGCGTTGACGGCAACTTCACCGGGGCAGTGCTGAAAATGCGGTTCCTGTCGAGAGAACCGCCATGTCCAGGCCGAGCGAGCGCCCCGTCGTATTCATCGCGGAAGACGGCGAAGGCACGCGCCAGCTGAGCCGGCTGGTACTCGAGAGCTATGGCTTCGACTGCCACGACTGCGGCGACGTGCACGCCGCGATGCAGCTGATCGAGGCGAACCCGCGCATCGACGTGCTGTTCTCCGACATCCACTTCCCGGGCGGGCTCTCCGGAGTCGACCTGGCCGCCTGGGCGATGCAGGCGCCGCGCGCGATTCCGGTCCTGCTGACCTCCGGGCTCGCCGCCGAGTACGTCGAGCAGATCCTGCCCGAAGGCGCGGCGTTCCTGGAGAAGCCCTACACTCCGGAACAGTTGCTGCAGGCGATCCGCTCGGTGATGGATTCGCACAAGCCGGTGCCCTCGCCCGCCTGAGCCACAGACCGGACGCTGGAGGCGGCGACCGACCGATCGCCCTCGAAACTCGCCGCCGCCATATGCCGGTCCTTCATCGCCATCGGCCGACGCGCGCGGGCAGCGCCGCCACCGGGTCCGCGGCGGTGGAACATCGCCCACGAAAAAAGCGCCGCCAGGGCGCTTCTGATCGTTGTCCGCGATGGTGGGCCGTGATGGATTCGAACCATCGACCAGCGGATTAAAAGTCCGATGCTCTACCGACTGAGCTAACGGCCCGGGAAACCTGACGACCGGCTCGCGCCGGGGTGCGCATTCTACCCCAGCCGGGCGTCAACGCGAAATTGCGTAGCGTGTCGGGTCGGCGACGCCGGCATCGGCGAATCCGGCCGCACGCAGCCGGCAGGCGTCGCAGTGGTTGCAGGCCAGTCCCTGCGCATCGGCGTTGTAGCAGGACACGGTCAGCGCGAAATCCACGCCCAGCCGCACACCCTCGCGCACGATGTCGGCCTTGCTCAGGTGCTGCAGCGGCGCGTGCACGCGCAGGCCGGCGCCCTCGACGCCGGCCTTGGTGGCCAGGTTGGCGAGGTTCTCGAACGCGGCGATGAACTCCGGGCGGCAATCCGGGTAGCCGGAATAGTCCACCGCGTTGACCCCGCAGAAGATGTCGTTGGCACCGAGCACTTCGGCCCAGCCCAGCGCCAGCGACAGCATGATGGTGTTGCGCGCCGGCACGTAGGTGGAAGGAATGCCTTCGCCGCCCGCCTCCGGCACGTCGATCGCATCGTCGGTCAGCGCCGAGCCGCCGATGCTGCGCAGGTCCACGCCGACCACCTTGTGCGCGGCCACGCCCAGCGCCTGCGCCACGCGCGCGGCCGCCTCCAGCTCGGAGGTATGCCGCTGCCCATAGCGCACGCTCAATGCGTGCACGGCAAAACCCTGCTCGCGGGCGATGGCGACGACGGCGGCGGAATCCATGCCGCCGGACAGGAGGACGACTGCTTTTTTCATGGGGGCGGGATTGGGGATTCGGGATTGGGGATTTGTCAGAAGCTACAGCATCGTGGCAAGCCATGCCGTCCAGGGCGGAAGCTCAAGATCAGGATGGGATTCGGGGCCAGGTTCTTACGAATCCCCAATCCCGAATCTCCAATCCCGGCTCTCCGCTCACCGCCCCGGCTCGTCGTTCCAGAGCAGCTTGTGCAGCTGCATCTGGAAGCGCACCGGCAGGCGGTCGGCGACGATCCAGTCGGCCAGCTCGCGCGGCGCCAGCTGGCCCTTGCTCGGCGAGAACAGCACCGCGCAGCGCCGGTCCAGCGCATGCGCGGCCACCACCTCGCGCGCCCATTCGTAGTCGGCACGCCCGCACAGGACGAACTTGACCTGGTCGCGCGCGGTCAGCAGCGGCAGGTTCTCCCAGCGGTTGCGGCGTTCCTCGCCGGAGGCCGGGGTCTTCAGGTCCACCACCCGCGACACGCGCGGGTCGACCGCTGCGACGTCCAGCGCGCCGGACGTCTCCAGCGAGACGTCATGGCCGGCATCGCAGAGCTTGCGCAGCAGCACCAGGCAGCGCTTCTGCGCCAGCGGCTCGCCGCCGGTCACGCAGACATGGCGCACGCCGTAGCCGGCGACCTCGGCGACGATGTCGTCGATATCGCGCCACTGGCCGCCATGGAAGGCGTACTCGGTATCGCAGTAACTGCAGCGCAGCGGGCAGCCGGTCAGGCGCACGAACACGGTCGGCCAGCCGGCGGCGTCGGCTTCGCCCTGCAACGACAGGAAGATCTCCGTGATCTTCAGCCGCGGCAACGGCGACTGGACGATTTCACTGGGAGTGGCGGCGGCGTTCATGGCGGGATTATGAGGTCCCGCGACGACAGCGGCAGGACGATACGGGGGTCAGCGCAGCTGCTGGCCGAGCTGGATGGAATTCAGCCGGTCCTGGGCGACACGCGCGGCATCGGAGCCGGGATACTGGCCGATCACCTGCTGCAGGGTCTGCTGCGCCTCGCGCGACTTGCCCTCGCCCTGTTGCGACAGGCCAAGCTTGAGCAGGCCGCCGGCGGCCTTGTCGTGCGTGGGATAGCGGTCGACGAGATCCCGGAACTGGGCCTCGGCGAGCGGGAAATTGCGGGTGGCGTAATAGCTCTCGCCCAGCCAGTACAGGGCATTGGGGGTGTAGACGCCGTTGGGGTACAGCTCGAGGAAACTCAAAAACAGCTGCGCGGAATCGTCGTATCTGCCGTTCTTCAGCGCATCGAACGCCACGTTGTAGGCGGTGCGCTCGTCGCCGTTGACCGCCAGCGTGCCGGCGTCGCCGTGCACGGAAGGCGACCGCTCGGAAGTGGCCGCCGCAGGGGGCTTGCCGGCCGGAGCACTGCTGGAACCCGTCGCGTCGGGCAGTGGCGGCATCGCCCCTCCCTCCAGACGGTTGAGCCGGCCATCAAGGTCCAGGTACTGGTCCTTGCTCTGCTGCTTGAGCTGCTCGTTGTCGTGCTGGAGCTGCTCGATCGTGCTCTGCATCTGCTGGACCTGGGTGCGCAGCTCGTTGAGCTGGTTGATCAGGTCGAGGTTGGCCTGCGGGTTGGCCGCCTGCTGCTCGAGCACGGCAACGCGGTCGGCAAGACTCTGCCGCTGCGCGTATGCCGGCGCGGCGACCACCAGGGTCGCCGCGACGATCATCGATGTAAGGACACCGATACGCATGTATTACTGAGCCGTGTAGACGATCTCGACGCGGCGGTTCTGCGACCAGCAGCTCTCGCCGGACTCGGTGCACACCGGACGCTCTTCGCCGTAGCTGACCACGGTCAGCTGGCTGGCCGAGCCGCCGTTGGCCTGCAGCGCAGACGACACGGCATTGGCGCGACGCTCGCCCAGGCCCATGTTGTACTCGCGCGAACCGCGCTCGTCGGCATTGCCCTGGAGGGTGATGCGCGAGGACGGACGGTCACGCAGGTACTTGGCATGGCAGGCCATGATGGCCTGGAACTCCGGCTTCAGCGAATCCTGATCCAGATCGAAGTAGACGACACGCTGACGCAGGCAGGCGTCGGTATCGAGATCGCCCGGACCGTACAGACCCGAAGAAGAGCTCGGCGCAGTCGACACCGGCGTGGTCGGCTCTGCCGGCGGCGGGGTTTCCTTGACCTTCTTCGAACAGCCGGCCAGGACGGCCACGGACAGCAGAGAAACAAGTAGAACTCGGGTGGACTTGTTCATGGCAATACCTTTGTGGCTCCTAAGCCAATGAGGGGTTTAACGCAGCGAAATATTAACATTAATGCGCGCTTCGGTAAGGCCCCCAGGCGGGTTCTCTTACGTCCCCGTCGGCCAGGACCAGCCGCTGGCGGACGCGCGCGTCGGCGGATACCGCGTACAGCACACCACGGCCACCCTCGCGGGCGGCATACAGAACCATGCTGGCGTTGGGGGCGAAGCTCGGCGATTCGTCCAGCGAGCCCGGCGACAGGGTGCTCCAGCTGGGCGAACCGAGGCTGCGGTCCATCAGCGCGATCTTGTAGGTATTGCCGCTGCCCTGGGCCACGGCGATCTTCTTGCCGTCGTAGGACACGCTGGCGGTGGCGTTGTAGTTGCCCTGGAAGGTCACCCGGCTGGCGGAACCGCCGCTGGCCGAGACCTGGTAGATCTGCGGGCGGCCGCCACGATCGGAGGTGAAGTAGATCGAGCCGCCGTCCGCGGCCCAGGTCGGCTCGGTGTCGATGCCGAAATGGTTGGTCAGCTGGGTCAGCTGCTTGCTGCCCAGGTCCATCACGTAGATCTCGGGGTTGCCGCTGCGCGACAGCGCCAGCGCCAGCCGGCGGCCGTCCGGCGAGAACGCCGGCGCGCCGTTGATGCCGCGGAAGCTGGAGACCAGCTCGCGCGCACCGGTGGCGATGTCCTGCACGTAGATCGAGGAATTGCCGCGCTCGAAGCTCACGTAGGCCAGCTTGCGCCCGTCCGGGCTCCAGTTCGGCGACAGCAGCGGCTCGGCCGAGCGCACGATGGTCTGCGGGTTGTAGCCGTCGGAATCGGCGACCATCAGCGCATAGCGCATGTTGCCGCCGGAACCGGTCGCGGTGACGTAGGCGATGCGGGTCCAGAACGCGCCGCGCACGCCGGTGATCTTCTCGTAGATCGCATCGGCCATCTGGTGGGCGACGTCGCGCATGGCATTGGCGCGCGCGGTCATCGCCAGGCCGAGCAGGCGCTCGCCCTTGGCCACGTCGAACAGCTCGTACTCGACCCGGTAGGCGCCCTCGCCTGCGTCGAGCACGCGGCCGACCACGATGTAGTCCTGCTTCAGCGCCTTCCAGGTCGGGAACTGGATCTCGCTGCCGCGGGTCGGGCGCTCGACGATCTGCTGCGCCGGCAGGGTGCGGAACTGCCCGGAACGGTCCAGGTCGGCGCCGACCACGGCCGAGACGTCGGTCTGCGGCGCGGTCGCCGACCCCTGGTAGGGCATCGGCACCACGGTGACCGGGGTGGCCGAGGCACTGCCGCCCACGATGTCGATGGTCAGACCCTGCTGCTGCGCCGAGGCGGCAAACGGCAGCAACAGGGCGGTAAACACGGCTAGCCAACGCGGCAGTTTCTTCATGGATTGCTCAAGGGTCCGAACTAGAGGGTGCAAGGGATAGCAGCCCGCAGGTGAATGTTTTCGCAATCATGAACGAAGACAGCGTGAAAGCTGAGTCATCGACACGATTTCCCGTCGTCGCCGGGCCGCGCTGCCGCGACAAGCCTGGCGCTGCGACGCCGGCCCGGGCCTCGGGCCAGGCGCTGCCGG
>DNXT01000433.1 GCA_003505795.1 Lysobacteraceae bacterium
CGCGCGCGCCGCCGGCAGCCCCGCGGCGGCGACGCGCTCGCGGTAGGCCGCGCGCAGCTCGTCGAGGCGGTAGCCGACGTAGTCCAGCATCACGTCGGTGGTGTCGCCGCGGCGCTGCTGGGCGATGCGGTAGCCGTCGCCGTCCACCGCCACCTCGACCGCATCGGTGTCGCCGAACAGGTTGTGGATGTCGCCGAGGATCTCCTGGTAGGCGCCGACCAGGAAGAAGCCGAGCCGGTAGCTCTCGCCGGGCTTCAGCGCGTGCAGCGGCAGCGACGAGTCCAGGCTCTCGTTCTCGACGTAGGTCTTGACCATGCCGTCCGAGTCGCAGGTCATGTCGCAGACCACGCCGCGGCGCAGCGGCGCCTCGTCCAGGCGCTCGATCGGCACGATCGGGAACACCTGGTCGATCGCCCACACGTCCGGGATCGACTCGAACACCGAGAAATTGACGAAGTACTTGTCGACCAGGCGCTCGTTGAGCTCGTCCAGCAGCGGCCGGTGGCTCTTCTCATCGAAGCTCAGGCGCGCGCGCACGCCGTGCGCGATCGCGTAGAACAGGTCGTCGATACGGGCGCGGTGGGTCAGGTCGATCTGGCCCAGCGCGTAGGCGCTCAGGCCTTCGGCGTGGAAGTGCTGGGCTTCCTGGAACAGCTCCACCGCCGGGCGCACGTCCAGCTCGTCGTGGATCTCGCGCAGGTGGCGGATCGCCGCCGGCTCGTCGGCGTGCGCGTCCGGCACCCGGCCTTCCGGCGCCTGCTCCACTTCCGAGACGTTGGCGATCAGCACCGCGTGGTGCGCGGTCATCGCGCGGCCGCACTCGGTGACGATCCGCGGCGGCGCCAGCCCGTGCTCCTCGCAGGCGCTGGCCAGCGGCTGCACGATGTTGCTGGCGTAGGACTGCAGGCCGTAGTTGATCGAGCAGTAGCTGCGCGAACGGGTGCCCTCGTAGTCGATGCCCAGGCCGCCGCCGACGTCCACGTGCGAGATCTGCGCGCCCAGCCGCGACAGCTCGACGAAGTAGCGGGTCGCCTCGCGCATGCCGTTGGCGATGTCGCGCACGTTGGAGATCTGCGAGCCCATGTGGAAGTGCAGCAGGTTCAGGCACGACGCGTACTCGGTGTCGCGCAGGGTCTTCCACAGGTCCAGCACCTGGCGCGGCGACAGCCCGAACTTGGCCTTGTCGCCGCCGCTGTTCTGCCACTTGCCGGCGCCCAGCGAGGCCAGGCGCATGCGCACGCCCAGGCCCGGCTTCACCTCCAGCGCGCGCGCCTCCTCCAGCACCAGCTTCAGCTCGGAGGGCTTCTCGATCACGATGAAGGTCTGCAGGCCGAGCTTGCGCCCGATCAGCGCCAGGCGGATGTACTCGCGGTCCTTGTAGCCGTTGCAGACGATCAGCCCGCCCGGCCGGCTCAGCGCCAGCACCGCCATCAGCTCCGGCTTGCTGCCGGCCTCCAGGCCGAAGCCCTCGCCGTGGTGGCCGGCCAGGGTGCCGGCCACGCCGCGGTGCTGGTTGACCTTGATCGGGTACACCGCGGTGTAGCCGCCGGCGTAGTCCCAGTCGGCCTGGGCCTGGGCGAAGGCCGACTGCAGCTTGCCCAGGCGCTGGCCGAGGATGTCCGGGAAGCGCAGCAGCAGCGGCAGCTTGGCGCCGGCCGCGCGCGCGGCGTCGACCACTTCCGGCAGCGCCACCGCCGGGCCATCGGCGCCGGTCGGCCTCACCACCACGTGCCCGGCGTCGTTCACGTCGAAATAACCGTCGGCCCAGTGCGGGATGGAGTAGGTCTTGCGGGCTTGGTCGGGGGACCAGGTCATGGGCGGCGAGTCCGGCAGGAAACGGGGGAGGCGCATTCTACAAGCAGCGGTCATCCGCGGCCGTTACAATGCGCGCCCGCTCAAGCCCCTCTCCCCGCGGGAGAGGGGTTGGGGTGAGGAGCCACCGGCGTTGTTCGACCCTGCGCGGCTTCGCCCACCCTCATCCGCCCCTTCCGGGCAGCTTCTCCCGCAGGGAGAAGGAACAGCCCGCCCATCCAAGGACTCCCCATGACCGCCAACGACAACACCTGGTACATCGAACACTTCCAGCCGACCGGCTCGGCGATCGGCTTCCGCATCACCGGCAAGCTCGACGAGGTGCAGTCGCCGTTCCAGAAGATCGAGATCTACGACAGCACCGACTGGGGCAAGCTGATGGTCATCGACGGCGCGATGATGCTGACCAGCAGGGACAACTTCTTCTACCACGAGATGATCAGCCACCCGGTGCTGTTCACCCACCCGGCGCCCAGGCGCGTGGTGATCATCGGCGGCGGCGACTGCGGCACCCTGCGCGAGGTGCTCAAGCACCCGGGCGTGCAGAGCGCCACCCAGTGCGACATCGACGAGCAGGTCACGCGGATGTCGGAGAAGTACTTCCCGGAGCTGTGCGAGTCCAACGCCGACCCGCGCGCCGAGCTGCTGTTCGACGACGGCGTGGCCTACATGGCCAACTGCCCGGCCGGCAGCGTCGACGTGGTGATCGTCGACTCCACCGACCCGGTCGGTCCGGCCGAGGGCCTGTTCAACAAGGCATTCTTCGAGAGCTGCTTCCGTGCGCTGAAGGACGACGGCCTGCTGGTGCAGCAGTCCGAGTCGCCGCTGGCGCTGCTGGACCTGATCCGCGACATGCGCGCGGAGATGGGCAAGGCCGGCTTCCAGTCGTTCAAGACCCTGCCGTTCCCGCAGCCGTGCTATCCGACCGGCTGGTGGAGCGTGACCCTGGCCAGCAAGCAGGCCGGCTTCGGCTTCGGCTTCCGCCAGGCCGACGCGCAGGCCAAGCCGTTCCAGACGCTGTACTACACCGCGCACCTGCACACCGGGGCCAGCGTGGCGCCGCCGTTCGTCGCCAAGGCGCTGGGCGAGTAGGACCACCAGAAGGGCCCGCCCTGCCGGGCCCCTGGTCCGTCGCGCATGCAGCAGCGCCGCGATCGGGCTGCCGGGCAACG
>DNXT01000431.1:0-7222 GCA_003505795.1 Lysobacteraceae bacterium
TGGCGCCGCCGCCGTAGCCGACGAAGTCGACGTTGCCGGTCGGGCAGGCGCCGCTCAGCGCGGCGGCGCTGCTGCTCAGCGCGACCTTGCCGGCGGTGCCGCTCATCGCGATCGTGCCGGTGGCGTCGGGCGTGGGCAGGTCGGTGCTGCCGCCGCTGCCGTCGGCCTGCTTGACCAGGTAGTAGCCGCCGGCCGGGATGCTGCCGGCCAGCGCGGTGACCTGCCAGCTGCTGCCGGCGGAGGAGGCGTACTGCAGCGACCAGCCGGCCAGGCTGACCGGGCCGGCGCCGTTGTTGTGCAGCTCGATGAAATCGCTCTTGTAGGTGGCGCCGCTGTTGCCGCCGCCTCCGTAGACCTGGCTGATCACGACCTGGGCACCGGCATGGCCGGTGCAGAGCAGCGCGCACGCCAGCAGCGCGCCGCGAAGCGGCATCACTCGCATTGGAAGACTCCCCGTCCTGTGGATGTACGAGCGCTCCCCTGTGCCGGACGCCATTCCCTGTCCGGCAGCGCCTGTGGATTCTGCCCGACTTTGCCCGGGGCTGCTGACGGAATCGTGACAGCCGGCTTGGGTTACGCTTGCCGCCCCTGAGAACGGCCGTGGCCATGCCCGTCGACAAGAACCTGCGCGAACTGGAAGCCGGCATCCATACCGACCTGGAGGGCCGCCTGACCTACGGCGGCTACCTGCGGCTGGACCAGCTGCTGTCGGCGCAGCAGCCGCTGTCGGACCCGCCGCACCACGACGAGATGCTGTTCATCATCCAGCACCAGACCTCGGAGCTGTGGCTGAAGCTGCTCGCCCACGAGCTGCGCGCGGCGATCGGCCACCTGCAGCGCGACGAGGTCTGGCAATGCCGCAAGGTGCTGGCGCGCAGCAAGCAGGTGCTGCGCCAGCTGACCGAGCAGTGGTCGGTGCTGGAGACGCTGACCCCGAGCGAGTACATGGGCTTCCGCGACGTGCTCGGGCCGTCCTCGGGGTTCCAGTCGCTGCAGTACCGCTACATCGAGTTCCTGCTCGGCAACAAGAACCCGCAGATGCTGCAGGTATTCGGCTACGACCCGGCCGGGCAGGCGCGGCTGCGCGAGGTGCTCGACGCGCCGAGCCTGTACGAGGAGTTCCTGCTGTACCTGGCGCGGTTCGGCCACGCCATCCCGGAGCACTACCAGCGCCGCGACTGGACCGCCTCGCACACCAGCGACGCGGCGCTGCGGCCGGTGTTCGAGCGCATCTACGAGAACACCGGCCGGTTCTGGCGCGAGTACTCGCTGTGCGAGGACCTGGTCGACCTGGAAACCCAGTTCCAGCTGTGGCGCTTCCGCCACATGCGCACGGTGATGCGGGTGATCGGCTTCAAGCGCGGCACCGGCGGCTCCAGCGGGGTCGGCTTCCTGCAGCAGGCGCTGGCGCTGACCTTCTTCCCGGAACTGTTCGAGGTCCGTACCTCGATCGGCATGCCGGCGGCGGAGTGAACCGCCGGGGGCAAGCCGTCCGGGGCGGCCCGCCCGTGCCGGCATCGGTTCTCAATTGACGTCAATTTGACGTGAACGCCGGCTCTCGGTGATGCTCGCGCGTCGCTCCGGCATGGCCGGAGCCGATCCAGCCATTACTGAATACGCAAGGGAAATCCTATGAGCGTTGACGCCGTCGCGCCGAAATCCGCCTCCATTCCGCCGCAACCGCCAGCGCAGCCGCCCGAATTCGCGACCATCCTCGGCCATCCCAAGCCGTTGTGGATGCTGTTCATGACCGAGTTCTGGGAGCGTTTCGCCTTCTACGGCATCCGCTGGGCACTGGTGCTGTACATCGTGGCGCAGTTCTACCAGGGCAGCGGCACCGGCGAGCAGCCCGCGAACCAGCTCTACGGCGCCTACCTGGCGCTGGTCTACGCGGCGGCGATCTTCGGCGGCTACGTGGCCGACCGCGTGCTCGGCTACCAGCGCTCGATCCTGCTCGGCGCGGTCATCATGTCCGCCGGCCTGTTCCTGATCGCCACGTCCAGCCAGGAACTGTTCAAGCTGGGCCTTGCGACGATCATCGCCGGCAACGGCCTGTTCAAGCCGAACATCTCCACGATGGTGGGCCAGCTCTACAAGGTCGGCGACGAGCGTCGCGACTCCGGCTTCACCATCTTCTACATGGGCATCAACCTCGGCGCGATGATCTCGCCGGTACTCACCGGCGCGCTGGCGAGCAAGTTCTTCGGTTCCGAGGCGCTGCCCGACTACAAGGTGGTGTTCATCGCCTCCGGCGTGGGCATGTTGCTGAGCCTGGTGTGGTTCTGGTTCGGTCGCCGCCAGCTGGCCGGCATCGGCCGTCCGCCGGTCGGCGGCGGGAGCCGCGCCCGCGTGCTGTACACCCTGATCGGCGCGCTGGTCGCGATCCCGGCGGTCTACTTCCTGCTCACCATCGACGCGGCCACGCTGAACTGGTGGGTGCTGACGCCGATGTTCCTGCTGCTGTGCGGCCTGATCGTCGCCGAAGGCGTGCGCGAAGGGCCGGTTCAGCGCGACCGCGCGCTGGCCATGCTGGTGATCTTCGTGTTCAACATCCTGTTCTGGATGTTCTTCGAACAGGCCGGCAGCTCGTTCAACTTCCTCGCCGAGAAGATCGTCGACCGCCAGTTCGGCGACTGGACGTTCCCGGTGGCGTGGTTCCAGTCGGTGAACTCGCTGGCCATCATCACCATCGCCCCGGTGCTGGCCTGGCTGTGGATCAGGATGGGCCGCGCCAACCCGTCGATCCCGCGCAAGTTCGGCCTGGGCCTGATCTTCAACGGCCTGGCCTTCCTGCTGCTGATGTTCGCGCTGTCCTCGCTGGTCAACGACTTCGGCAAGATCCCGTTCTGGACCCTGTTCATGGTCTACGTCATCCAGTCGGTGGGCGAGCTGTGCCTGTCGCCGATCGGCCTGTCGATGGTGACCAAGCTGGCGCCGATGCGCCTGGTCGGTTTCGGGATGGGCGGCTGGTTCCTGTCGACCGGCATCGGCAACAATCTGTCGGGTATCTTCGCCGGGCATGTCAGCGGCGAAGGCGGCATGACCGTCCAGTCCGCGCTCGATGGCTATACGTTCGGTTTTTGGCTGCTGCTGGGCGCCGGCGCGCTGCTGTTCCTGATCGCGCCGCTGATCAGCAGACTGATGCATGGCGTGAAGTGAGGTCCCCCACGATGTCGATGAACAGGACGATGCTGGCCGCGCTGCTGACGGCGGCGCTGGCCGCGTGCGGCCAGCAACCGGCGGCCGAGCCGGAAGCGCCGCGGCCGCTGGACACCTCGGTGCAGCCGCCGCCATCGGCCGACCCGACCCAGCCGGTGTCCTCGGGCAACACCCCGGCGGCGGCCGACGTCGCCGCGCTGGCGGCGCTGAGCGCCAGCTTCGATCCGGCGCGCGATCCTGTCGCCGACCTGGAGATGGCCAAGGTCGAGGCCAAGCGCGGCGGCAAGCGCATCCTGGTCGACGTCGGCGGCGAGTGGTGCTCGTGGTGCCATATCCTCGACGAGTTCATCGGCGGCGACGGCGAGATCCGCAGCTTCCGCGATGCCAACTACGTGTGGCTGAAGGTGAACTTCAGCGAGGACAACGAGAACGCCGAGTTCCTCAGGCAGTTCCCGGAGATCCAGGGCTACCCGCACCTGTTCGTGCTCGACAACGACGGCAAGCTGCTGCATTCGCAGTTCACCGGCGAGCTGGAGAAGGGCAAGGGCTACGACCGCAAGAAGTTCTTCGACTTCCTCAAGGCGTGGGCGCCGCCGAAGGTCTGATCCGGCGCGCGGCGGTGGCGCCGGCAACGGCCGCCGCTTCCTTTGTAGGAGCGGCTTCAGTCGCGATGGGGCTTTCCCCAGTGTCCTTCCGACAAGGCGGAATCCTCTGTGGGAGGGACTTCAGTCCGCGCCGCAATGGAAACAGCAAGAGCGAAGCGACAGCAATGGCAACCGCAATTGCTTTGTTGGGCTTCAGCCGCGCGGCACCATCCGCGGCAGGCCGTCGCGGGCGAGCCGGTCGATCAGGCCTTCCAGCGCGCGACGCTCCTCGTCGTTGAGCACCGACATCAGGCGCTGCTCCATCTCGTTGACCAGCGGCGCGACGGTCTCGTAGACCTGGCGGCCGCTGCCGGACAGCGCCAGCATCGAGCGGCGGCGGTCGTCGCCATGCGTCTCGCGGCGGATGAAGCCACGCTCGAGCAGGCGCGCCACCGCGCGGCTGACCGCGACCTTGTCCATCGCGCTGCGGTCGGAGACCTCGCTGGCCGACGATCCCGGATACAGCGCCAGGATCGTGATCACCCGCCACTCCGGGATCGCGATGCCGTAGCGGTCGCCGTAGATCCGGGCGATGTTGGCGCTGACCCGGTTGGACAGCACGCTGATCCGGAACGGCAGGAATTGTTCCAGGTTGATCAGGACGGGTTGGTGCTGGCCCGGGCCGGGGAAATCGGATTCGCTCATGCTGCGCTGCGTCTTGATGTTGGTTTCATTTGAAACTACAAACGGTTCGTGGCCTGCGCATTCTCGCGGGTCTTCTGCCACCGCGCATAGCCCCATGCGCGGACCGAGAGGAGTGACGACCGATGAACGCCCAACCGAACCCTACCGATTTCCGTCCCGATCCGGGCATGCAGGTCACCACCTTCGACAACCCGATGGGGATCGACGGCTTCGAGTTCGTGGAGTTCGCCGCGCCGGCCGGACAGGGCGCGCAGCTGCACGAGTACTTCCGCAAGATGGGCTTCAGCGCGGTGATGAAGCACCGGCGCCGGCCGATCACGCTGTACCGGCAGGGCGGGGTGAACTTCCTGGTCAACGAGGACCCGGACTCGTTCGCCGCCGACTTCGCCGCCGCGCACGGGCCGTGCGCGTGCGGCTTCGCGATCCGCTTCCGCAAGCCGGCCGGCACGGTGCTGGCCACGGTGCTGGGCAACGGCGGCGAGGCGGTGACCGCCAAGGCCGACAGCCGCGCGGTGGACGCGCCGGTGGTCAAGGGCATCGGCGACTGCATGCTGTACCTGGTGGACCGCTACGGCGACGCCGGCAGCGTCTACGACGCCGATTTCGAGCCGATCGCCGGCGCCGAGCAGAACCCGGCCGGATTCGGCCTGACCTTCATCGACCACCTCACCCACAACCTGTACTTCGGCAACATGCAGCAGTGGTCGGACTACTACGAGCGGCTGTTCAATTTCCGCGAGATCCGCTACTTCGACATCAAGGGCGCCAAGACCGGGCTGGTGTCCAAGGCGATGACCGCGCCGGACGGCATCGTGCGCATCCCGCTCAACGAGTCGTCCGATCCCAAGAGCCAGATCAACGAGTACCTCGACGCCTACAAGGGCGAGGGCATCCAGCACATCGCCTGCTTCACCAACGACATCTACAGCACGGTCGAGCGCATGCGCGCGGCCGGCGTGACCTTCCTGGATACCCCGGACACCTACTTCGACGTGGTCGACCTGCGCATCCCCGACAACGGCGAGGACGTGGAGCGGCTGCGCCGCAACAAGATCCTGATCGACGCCGACCCGGACACCAAGACGCGCAAGCTGCTGCAGATCTTCACCGAGAACTGCATCGGCCCGATCTTCTTCGAGATCATCCAGCGCAAGGGCAACGAAGGTTTCGGCGAGGGCAATTTCCAGGCCCTGTTCGAGAGCATCGAGCGCGACCAGATCAAGCGCGGCGTGCTCTGACGGTTGTTGAACCCCTCTCCCGACGGGAGAGGGGCTTAAATATCAGAGGCATCCATGGACAACGCATCCGCCTACATGACCGGCTTCGGCAACGAGTTCGCCACCGAGGCGGTGCCCGGGACCCTGCCGGTCGGGCAGAACTCGCCGCAGCGGGTGGCGCACGGCCTGTACGCCGAGCAGCTGTCCGGCACCGCGTTCACCGCGCCGCGCGGGCACAACCGGCGCAGCTGGCTGTACCGGATCCGGCCGGCGGCGGTGCACGGCAGCTTCTCGGCGCTGGAGCAGCCGCGCTTGCACAACCGCTTCGACGAGATCGCGGTGTCGCCGGACCAGCTGCGCTGGAGCCCGCTGCCGCTGCCCGAGGCGGTGGTCGACTTCGTCGACGGCCTGTACACGATGGCCGGCAACGGCGCGCCGTCGGCGCATGCCGGCGTCGCCATCCACCTGTACGCGGCCAACGCGTCGATGCAGGGCCGCTTCTTCTACGATGCCGACGGCGAGCTGCTGATCGTGCCGCAGCAGGGCCGGCTGGTGCTGCGCACCGAGCTGGGCGTGCTGGAGGTCGAGCCGCAGCAGATCGCGGTGGTGCCGCGCGGCGTGCGCTTCCGCGTCGAGCTGCCGGACGGGCCCTCGCGCGGCTACGTGTGCGAGAACTTCGCCGGCCTGCTGCGCCTGCCGGAACTGGGCCCGATCGGCGCCAACGGCCTGGCCAACCCGCGCGACTTCGAGACGCCGCACGCCGCTTACGAAGACGTGGAGGGCGATTTCGAGCTGGTCGCCAAGTTCAACGGCCGGCTGTGGCGCGCCGACATCGGCCATTCGCCGCTGGACGTGGTGGGCTGGCACGGCAACTACGCGCCGTACCGCTACGACCTGCGCCGCTTCAACGCGATCGGCTCGATCAGCTTCGACCATCCGGACCCGAGCATCTTCACCGTGCTCACCGCGCCCAGCGAGATCCCCGGCACCGCCAACATGGACTTCGCGATCTTCCCGCCGCGCTGGCTGGTGGCGCAGCACACGTTCCGGCCGCCGTGGTTCCATCGCAACGTCGCCAGCGAGTTCATGGGCCTGGTGCATGGCGCCTACGACGCCAAGGCCGAGGGCTTCGTGCCCGGCGGCGCCTCGCTGCACAACTGCATGAGCGGGCACGGCCCGGATGCGGCCACCTTCGACAAGGCTTCCAGCGCCGACCTGTCGCGGCCGGACGTGATCGCCGACACCATGGCCTTCATGTTCGAGACGCGCGCGGTGCTGTGCCCGACCCGCCAGGCCGAGGAGGCCCCTCACCGCCAGCGCGACTACCAGCAGTGCTGGGCAGGGCTGCGCCGGAACTTCCGCGCGCCATAAGGCGGATCGAAGGGGCGGTATGCTCCGGCCTTCAGGCGCGGGGCATTCGTGCCGCCCCGCAAGCGGGGGCTCTCATCCGGCGCTGCGCGCCACCTTCTCCCGCAGGCGGGAGGAGGAAAGTCGAAGGCATGCCGATTCTTCCCTTCCCGCGCTTGCGGGGGAGGGCCCGCAGGGTGGATGGGGGCA
>DNXT01000431.1:7454-7792 GCA_003505795.1 Lysobacteraceae bacterium
CCCGCAGGGTGGATGGGGGCAGCATGTCGCCGTGGCCGGCCGTCGCACGGCGGCACGATCGCGGCGGTCGCTGCGTTCAGTGTGGCCCGGCCGGAGACGACAGGCGCTGCAGTGCCGGCAGATGCGCTTCGGGCAGCACCTCGGCGACGCGCTCGCGTACCCGCTGCGCATAGCCGGGAGCGGTCAGGCGCGGCAGCTCGGCCAGGGCCTCCAGCAGGGCGGTGACGATCGCGTTCTCGTCGTGGGCCATCAGCAGCCGCCGGCGCAGCAACTGCGCGACCTCGTTGCGCTGCAGCTCGAGCATGTCCTGCAGGTAGATCCGCGCCGCGCCCAGCGAG
>DNXT01000432.1 GCA_003505795.1 Lysobacteraceae bacterium
AGTGTTAACAGGCCCTAGGGCTGTTTTGGCGCAAACGCAGACGGCTCCCTTCTCCTCGCTTGCGGGAGAAGGTGGCCCGAAGGGCCGGATGAGGGCGCGGCCAGGTGGCACAAGCCCAGGCATCGCAGCTTCGCCGCGCCCTCACCCCTCGCGCTTCGCGCTTTCCCCTCTCCCGCAGGCGGGAGAGGGGGGGGCGAGATTCCCGCGGTCCTCAGTGGCGGGCGGGAAGCGACTTCAGGAACAGCGGTGGCTGGCGTGCCCGGGTCCGCTGTTCGTAGGCGTATCCCAGTTCGAGCAGGCGCGGCTCGCTCCATGCCGTGCCCATGAACAGCAGGCCCAGCGGCAGACCGTTGCTGCTGCCCATCGGAACGCTGAGGCTGGGATAGCCGGCCACCGCGGCGGCGCCGTAGCCGGCGCCGGGGAAGTCGTCGCCGGCGACCGGATCGGTGATCCAGGCCGGGCCGGTGGTCGGCACGATCAAGGCGTCGAGCCGGTCGGCGGCCAGGGCGGCATCGATGCCTTCCGGGCCGGCCAGGCGACGTGCGGCGGTGCGCGCCTCGATGTAGCCGGCCTCGCCCAGGCCGCCCTTGGCCTGGGCCTGCTCGAACAGTTCCTGGCCGAAGTGCGGCATCTCGCGCCCGGCATGGTCGCGGTTGAATTCGATCAGTTCGCGCAGGCTGCGGATCGGCGCCTGCTGGGCCGCCAGATAGCGTTCCAGGCCGGCCTTGAACTCGTACAGCAGCAGTTGCTGCTCGGCCGCGTCCCATTGGCCGTCGGTCGCGATCCGCGTCTCGATCACGGTGGCGCCGGCCTGGCGCAGCACCTGCACCGCGCTGGCCATCGCCGCGGCGATATCCGGGTGGGCGTCGGTCAATGCCGTGCGCAGCAGGCCGATGCGGGCGCCGCGCAGCGCATCGGCCCGCAGTCGCGCGGCGTAGTCGTACAGCGCCAGGCCCGGCTTGGCCGCGGTCGCCGGATCGGCCGGGTCGCGGCCGGCCATCGCGCTCAGCAGCAGGGCGGCATCGGCCACGCTGCGGGTCATCGGCCCGGCGGTGTCCTGGCTGAAGGAGATCGGGATGATGCCGTCGCGGCTGACCAGGCCCACCGTCGGCTTGAGTCCGACCAGCCCGTTGACCGCCGCCGGGCAGACGATGCTGCCATCGGTCTCGGTGCCGATGCCGGCCACGGCCAGGTTGGCCGAAATCGCCG
Source organism: Lysobacteraceae bacterium (assembly GCA_003505795.1). GTDB lineage: Bacteria > Pseudomonadota > Gammaproteobacteria > Xanthomonadales > Xanthomonadaceae > UBA8801. Next base: position 1,210 of record DNXT01000432.1, read on the forward strand.
CGCCGGTGCCGGAACTGGAGCCGCACGGATTACGGTCGAGCACATAGGGATTGCGGGTCTGGCCGCCGCGCGCGCTCCAGCCGGAGCTGGAATGCGGCGAGCGGAAGTTGGCCCATTCGCTCAGGTTGGTCTTGCCCAGGATCAGCGCGCCGGCTGCGCGCAGGCGCCGCACCAGGAAGGCGTCCCGTGCCGGGCGGAAACCGGCCAGGGCCAGCGAACCGGCGCTGTTGGCCATCGGCGTGGCGCCGATGTTGTCCTTGAGCAGCAGCGGAATGCCGTGCAGCGGCCCGCGGATCTTGCCGGCGCGGCGTTCCGCATCCAGCCGCGCGGCTTCCTTCAGGGCGTCGGGGTTGAGCTCGATGATCGCGTTGAGCGTCGGGCCGGCGCGGTCGATGCGCGCGATCCGCTCCAGGTAGGCGCGGACGAGGGCGGTGCTGTCCAGTTCGCCGCGGGTCATCCGCGCCTGCAGGTCGGCGATGTCCGCTTCGGCATAGAGGAACGGCTCGCGTTCCGGCGGCATCGCCGCCGCATCTTCGCGCGCGGTGCCGGACGCCGCGGCGGCGGTGTCGCGCGCGCCCTGGTCCTGGCAGCCGCTCAGGGCGATGACGATCAGCGAAAGCAACGCGGTAGGACGCATTCCAGTGTTCCGTATGTAGCCAGCGCAGGCTAGCGGCGCCGCTGGCGCTTGGCAAACGGCGCGGCGTCGCGCCGCTATCGGGTGCGGTAGCGGCGCAGCTGCCGTCGCACCAGGTCGCGGGCCAGTACCGCGACCACCAGCAGGTTGATCGCCAGCACGCCCCACGAGGCCCAGCCGGGGTGGCGCACGATCGCGTAGATGTCGAAGGGCAGGTAGAGCGCCGCCGAGGCGCAGCCGAGCCAGGAGGCCCATGCCTTGGCGCGCCACAGGCCCCAGGCTTCGACCAGGTGCAGGAGGCCGTAGGCCAGCATCCCGGCCGCGGCCAGGTGCACCGCGTCGGGGCTGATCATCCTGAGCAGCGACGGCAGCGCGCCGTGCTCCGGGTCGAGGTTGAAGCGCAGGATCAGCCGGTTCACCGCGTGCTGCAGCGGCAGCGGCCCGAGGATTTCCAGGCCGGTGGCCGCCAGTACCGCCAGAGCGCCCTTGGCCGCTTCGAGCAGGGCGATCAGGTGGAGGCCCGGATGCGCGTGCGGATCCGGGTTGTAGGGCTTGCCGGTCACGGCGGCGCCGTTGCTCAGCCGGCGCGACCGGCGCGCTTGCGCTCGTTCTCGGTCAGGTGCTTCTTGCGCAGGCGGATTTCCTTCGGGGTGATCTCGACCAGCTCGTCGTCGTCGATGAAGTCCAGCGCCTGTTCCAGCGAGAACTTGATCGCGGGGGTCAGCTGGATCGCATCGTCCTTGCCGGAGGCGCGCATGTTGGTCAGCGGCTTGGTCTTGATCGCGTTGACGGTCAGGTCGTTGTCCTTGGAGTGGATGCCGACCAGCTGGCCCTCGTACACGTTGTCGCCCTCGGCCGCGAACAGCTTGCCGCGTTCCTGCAGCGGGCCGAGCGAGTAGGCCGGGGTCGCGCCCGGGGCGTTGGCGATCATCACGCCGTTCAGGCGCTTGGCGATCGCGCCCTGTTCCTTCGGGCCGTAGTGGTCGAACACGTGGAACAGCAGGCCCGAACCCTGGGTCAGGGTCTTGAACTCGTTCTGGAAGCCGATCAGGCCCCGCGCCGGGATTTCATAGTCCAGGCGCACGCGGCCCTTGCCGTCGGGCTCCATGTTCTTGAGCTGGCCCTTGCGGGTGCCCAGCTTCTCCATCACGCCGCCCTGGTGGACTTCCTCCACGTCGATCACCAGCTGCTCGATCGGCTCCATCAGCTGGCCGTCGATCTCCTTGATGATCACTTCCGGGCGCGACACCGCCAGCTCGTAGCCTTCGCGGCGCATGTTCTCGATCAGCACCGACAGGTGCAGCTCGCCGCGGCCGGAGACCAGGAACTTGTCGGCGTCCTCGAGCTGCTCGACCTTGAGCGCGACGTTGTGCACGGTCTCGCGCTCCAGGCGGTCCTTCAGCTGGCGGCTGGTCAGGAACTTGCCGCCGGACAGGTCCTTGTTGCCGGCGAACGGCGAGTTGTTGACCTGGAAGGTCATCGAGATGGTCGGCTCGTCCACGGTCAGCGCCGGCAGCGCCTCGGGGGTGTCGAGCGCGCACACGGTGTCGGAGATGGTCAGCTCCTGGATGCCGGAGATGGCGACGATGTCGCCGGCCTCGGCGCTGTCCTGCTCGATCCGCTCCAGGCCGAGGAAGCCGAGCACCTGCAGGACCTTGCCCTGGCGCTTCTTGCCTTCGCGGTCGATCACCGCGACCGGCATGTTCTTCTTCAGGGTGCCGCGCTGGATCCGGCCGATGCCGATCACGCCGACGAAGTTGTTGTAGTCCAGCTGGCTGATGCGCATCTGGAACGGGCCTTCCGGGTCCACTTCCGGCTTCGGCGCGTGCTGCATGATCGCCTCGTACAGCGGGGTCATGTCGCCGTCGCGGACGTTCTCGTCCAGCGAGGCGTAGCCGTTCAGCGCCGAGGCGTAGACGATCGGGAAGTCCATCTGCTCCGGGGTGGCGCCGAGGCGGTCGAACAGGTCCCACACCTGCTCCACGACCCACTCCGGGCGCGCGCCGGGGCGGTCGATCTTGTTGATCACCACGATCGGCTTGAAGCCCATCGCGAACGCCTTCTGGGTCACGAAGCGGGTCTGCGGCATCGGGCCGTCCATCGCGTCGACCAGGATCAGCACGGTGTCCACCATCGACAGCACGCGCTCGACCTCGCCGCCGAAGTCGGCGTGGCCGGGGGTGTCGACGATGTTGATGCGGTTGCCCTGCCAGGTGATGGCGGTGTTCTTGGCCAGGATGGTGATGCCGCGTTCCTTTTCCTGGTCGTTGCTGTCCATCACGCGCTCGGCCAGCACGGTGCGCTCGGAGAGGGTGCCGGACTGCTTCAGCAGCTGGTCGACGAGGGTGGTCTTGCCATGGTCGACGTGGGCGACGATGGCGATATTGCGGAGGTTTTCGATAGACATGCGAAAGGGGGCTCGGTCGACGCCAAGACAAGAAGGAAAAGGTAAGCCGATCATTATACCCGCTAAAGGCGGCCGCACGCCCGGCACGAGCGGAAGAGCGCGGATCCGGCCATTCAGGTAGCCGTCTGCGGGCGGTCCCCGCCGGCTCGGCCAGGGTCCGCGCGCGGCGCCGGGTGTATCCTATCGGGCTGACGCATCATCCTCGAACCCCAAGGATTTCCATGTCCCTGATCGCCAATTTCGATACTTCCCGCGGCCCGATCAAGATCGAGCTGTTCGCCGACAAGGCGCCGCTGACCGTGGCCAACTTCGTCAACCTGGCCAAGCGCGGCTTCTACGACGGCCTGAACTTCCATCGCGTGATCGCCGATTTCATGATCCAGGGCGGCTGCCCGGAGGGCTCCGGCCGCGGCGGCCCGGGCTATCGCTTCGAGGACGAGACCGGCAACGGCGTGGGCCACGACCGCGGCGTGCTGTCGATGGCCAACGCCGGTCCCAACACCAACGGCAGCCAGTTCTTCATCACCCACGTCGCCACCCCGTGGCTGGACGGCAAGCACACCGTGTTCGGCAAGGTGCTCGAGGGCCTGGACGTGGTCGACAGCGTGGCCCAGGGCGACACCATCAACAAGGTGACGATCGAGGGCGATGCCGACGCCGTGCTGGCCGCCAAGGCCGACCGCGTGGCCGAGTGGAACAAGATCCTCGCCGCCTGATCCGCCATCGACGGCCGCCGCATGGCGGCCGTCGCCGTTTCCGGGCGCGGGTCGGCGTAGCGCCGGCGCGCGTCCTCCCCACTGACGTTTCTTAGAAGAGGAAAGTCCCCAATGAAAGCACCCGTTCGTGTCGCCGTGACCGGCGCTGCCGGCCAGATCGGCTACGCCCTGCTGTTCCGCATCGCCTCCGGCGAAATGCTGGGCAAGGACCAGCCGGTCATCCTGCAGCTGCTGGAGCTGCCGAACGAGAAGGCCCAGGCCGCGCTGAAGGGCGTGATCATGGAGCTGGAAGACTGCGCGTTCCCGCTGCTGGCCGGCGTGGTCGGCACCGACGACGCCGAAGTGGCGTTCAAGGACATCGACGTGGCCCTGCTGGTCGGCGCGCGTCCGCGCGGCCCGGGCATGGAGCGCAAGGACCTGCTGCTGGAGAACGCCAAGATCTTCACCGCCCAGGGCGCGGCGCTGAACAAGGTCGCCAAGCGCGACGTCAAGGTGCTGGTGGTCGGCAACCCGGCCAACACCAACGCCTACATCGCGATGAAGTCGGCCCCGGACCTGGATCCGAACAACTTCACCGCGATGCTGCGCCTGGACCACAACCGCGCGCTGAGCCAGCTGTCGGTCAAGCTCGGCAAGCCGGTCGGCGGCATCGAGAAGCTGGTGGTGTGGGGCAACCACAGCCCGACCATGTACCCGGACTACCGTTTCGCCACCGCCGACGGCGCCTCCATCGGCGAGGCGATCAACGACCAGGAATGGAACGCCAACACCTTCATCCCGACCGTGGGCAAGCGCGGTGCGGCGATCATCGAGGCGCGCGGCCTGTCCTCGGCCGCCTCGGCCGCCAATGCCGCGATCGACCACGTGCGCGACTGGGTGCTGGGCTCGGGCGGCAAGTGGGTGACGATGGGCGTGCCGTCGGACGGTTCCTACGGCATCCCGGAAGGCGTGATCTTCGGCTTCCCGGTGATCACCGAGAACGGCAAGTACCGCATCGTCAAGGACCTGCCGATCGACGACTTCAGCCGGAAGTACATCGACAAGACCCTGGCCGAGCTGGAAGAAGAGCGCGGCGGCGTGGCCCACCTGCTGGGTTGATCCAACGCCCGCAAGCCCGACCCGGACGCCGGCCCCGCGCCGGCGTCCTGCTGTCCGGCGTCCGCGCTTTAACTCCGAATGAAGGTCCTCCGGCTTAGCCTCCACGCACGGTTGCGGTAACCGAGGAGAGGATCATGAAATTGTCCGTGCTGGTGGTGTCGTTGGGAATGCTGGGCGCGAGCGCCTCGGCGGCGGCGTTGGATCTGAAGGGACTCAAGGACAGGCTCGGATCGGCGCAGTCCGCCGAAGCGTCCGGCCAGGCCGGCGATGCGGGGCTGGGCGGCCTGCTCGGGGGCGCGGCATTGCCGGGCATGGATTCGAGCGTGGGCGGCAACGCCGCCGGTGCCCTGCAGTACTGCATCAGGAACAACTACCTCAGTGCCGACGCCGCATCCGGCATCAAGGACCGGCTGTTGGGCAAGGTGTCCGGCCAGAGCGCGCAGGACCAGGGCTACCGGCAGGGCGAGCAGGGCCTGCTGTCCGGCAGCGACGGCAAGTCCTTCGACCTGAGGTCGGTGTCGGACAAGGTCAAGCGCAAGGCCTGCGACTATGTGCTCGACAGCGCCAGGTCGATGATCTGAGCGCGCCGGCCGGCGCGGCGCCCGTTCGACCAAGGTCGCAGGGATCGGGCGTGCGCGCCGGCCTATGCTGCGTAGGGCATTGAAGGTTCTGGGAGGGACCGGAATGAGCTACGAACAGGCGTACCGCCGCTCGATCGAGCGGCCGGAGGAGTTCTGGGCTGAGGCCGCGCAGGCCATCCATTGGCACGTTGCGCCGCAGCAGATCCTCGACTATTCGCATCCGCCGTTCCGGCGCTGGTTCGTCGGCGGGCGGACCAACCTCTGCTACAACGCGGTGGACCGCCATCTGGACGAGCGCGGCGACCAGCTGGCGCTGGTGGCGGTGTCGACCGAGACCGGGGTCACCCGCGAGGTCAGCTACCGCGAACTGCACCGCGAGGTGAATGCCTTCGCCGCGGTGCTGCAGCGGCTCGACGTCGGCCGCGGCGACCGCGTGGTCATCTACATGCCGAACATGGCCGAGGCGGTGTTCGCGATGCTGGCCTGCGCGCGCATCGGCGCGATCCACTCGGTGGTGTTCGGCGGCTTCGCCGCGCACAACCTGGCGCTGCGCATCGACGACGCGACGCCGAAGCTGCTGATCGCCGCCGACGCCGGCAGCCGCGGCGGCAAGGTGATTCCCTACAAGCCGCTGCTCGATGCGGCCTGCGCCGAGGCGGCATCGCCGCCGCCGAAGGTGCTGATCGTCTCGCGCGGGCTCGACCCCGCCGAGCCGAGGGTGGCCGGGCGCGACGTCGACTACGCCACGCTGCGCGCCGAGGTCGGCGATGCGCAGGTGCCGGTGGAGTGGCTCGAGTCCAACGAGCCCAGCTACCTGCTCTACACCTCCGGCACCACCGGCAAGCCGAAGGGCGTGCAGCGCGACGTCGGCGGCTACGCGGTGGCGATGGCGCTGTCGATGCGCACGGTGTTCGACTGCGCGCCGGGCCAGGCGATGTTCTCCACCTCCGACGTCGGCTGGGCGGTCGGGCATTCCTACAACGTGTACGGCCCGCTGATCGGTGGCTGCACCTCGCTGCTGTACGAGGGTCTGCCGACCAGTCCCGACCCGGGCATCTGGTGGGCGCTGTGCGAGCAGTACGGGGTACGCACGATGTTCTCCTCGCCGACCGCGATCCGGGTGCTGAAGAAGTCCGACGTGGACTTCATCCGCCGCCACGACCTGTCGACGCTGAAGTACCTGTTCCTGGCCGGCGAGCCGCTCGACGAGCCGACCGCGACCTGGATCCACGGTGCGCTCGGCAAGCCGGTGATCGACAACTACTGGCAGACCGAGACCGGCTGGCCGGCGTTGACCCTGTTGCCGGGCGTGGAGATGAAGCCGGTCAAGTTCGGCTCGCCGGGCTTTCCCAACCTCGGCTACCGGATGAAGGTGATCGACGAGCAGACCGGGGCGGAGGTCGCGCCGGGGCAGAAGGGCGTGCTGGTGGTGGTGCCGCCGCTGCCGCCGGGCTGCATGAGCACGGTCTGGAACGACGACAAGCGTTTCCTCGACAGCTATTTCGGCCATTTCAAGGAGCTGCTGTACAGCTCGCTGGACTGGGCGATCCGCGACGAGGAGGGCTACACCTTCATCCTCGGCCGCACCGACGACGTGATCAACGTCGCCGGCCATCGGCTGGGCACCCGCGAGATCGAGGAGGCCATCTCCGGGCATCCGGGCGTGGCCGAGGTGGCGGTGATCGGGATGAAGGACGAACTGAAGGGCCAGGTGCCGGTGGTGTTCGCGACGATGCGGCAGGCGCCGCAGGATCCGGCCGCGGTGACGGCCGAGCTGCAGGCGTGCGTGGTGCGCCAGCTCGGGGCGGTGGCGCGCCCTGCGCACATCTATATAGTCAACGCGCTGCCCAAGACCCGCTCGGGAAAGCTGCTGCGCCGCTCGCTGCAGGCCCTGGCCGAGCAGCGCGATCCGGGGGACCTGTCGACGCTGGACGATCCGGGGGCACTGGAGGAGATCCGGCGTGCGCTGGGGCGCTGAGCCGGCGGTCGTCGAGGGCGGGCGGGACCACGTTGCCCGTCACCGTTACCACAGCAAGGGGGGAGGGGACATGCCGTATCTGAAGACCGATGCCGGGCGCGCGGAGATCGAGACCCGTGCGCTGCGGCTGCCGGCCGCGCTGCGTTCGATCCTGTTGATGGTGGATGGCCAGCGCAGCGAAGCGGAGTTGCGCGATCTCGCCGGCGGCCTGCATGCGCCGGCCGATGCGCTCGAACAGCTGCTTGCGCTGGGACTGATCGAGGGCGGCGGCAGGCCGGCTGCGGCCATG
>DNXT01000436.1:0-6424 GCA_003505795.1 Lysobacteraceae bacterium
GCGCTGGCCGGGCGGGTGCGGCTGGCCACGAACAGTCCGTCCATGTCGCGGCGGCGGCCGTCGGCGAACACCACGGTGGCGGTCCGCTCGATCGCCGCCACGGCGCCGGTCTCCAGCTCGACGCCGCGGGCGGCAAGCTGCGCGAGCTGCGCCGGGTCGGGGACGAAGGCGGCATTGGCGAACAGGGTGACCCGGCCCCAGTCCGGCAGCATCAGGGCCTGGTGCAGGGCCATCGCCGAGCTGGCGAGCACGCCGATCCGGCCCTGCTCCAGCTCGTAGCCATGGCAGTACGGGCAATGGAACACGCTCCGGCCCCAGCGTTCGGCCAGTCCGTCGATGCGCGGCAGTTCGTCGTGCACGCCCAGCGCCAGCACCACGCGCCGGCCATCGAAAGCGCTGCCATCGTCGAGGCCGATCCGGAACGCGCCGCTGCCGCCGCCGGCGCGCACCGCCTCGCCCTGCCGCCAGCGCACGTTCGGGTACTTCAGCAACTGCACGCGCGCCTCGGCCGCGATCGCCGCCGGGTCGCGGCCATCCTGTCCGAAGAACCCGTGCGAGACGGCGGCGAAGCGGTTGCGGCGCTGGCCGGCGTCGACCACCAGCACGCGCTGGCGCGCGCGTGCCAGTTGCAGCGCCGCCGACAGTCCGGCATAGCTGCCGCCGACCACGATGGCGTCGAACGTTGCGGAAGAGGGGCTCATGCCGGGGCCTCCGTGCAGTCGGGATGGTGGTGCCGGCTGAAGTCGGCGGCCAGCGTCGACAGTCGCGTCTGCGCCAGGCGTTCGAGCAGCAGTCGTTCGGCCGCCTGGAAGCCGTCGTCCAGCGCCCGGTTCACTGCCTGCGCGACCAGGCAGGCGGGGTCCTGGTGCTGGTGGCCGAGCGCGATCAGCGGCGGCGCGCCGACCGCGCGGTACACGTCCAGCAGGGTGATCCGGTCCAGGTCGCAGGCCAGCGTCCAGCCGCCGCCGTGGCCCTTGCTGGAGGCGACGTAGCCGAGCTCGCGCAGGCCGGCGAGGGTGCGGCGCACGACCACCGGATGCGTGCGCATGTAGCCGGCGAGCGCTTCGGAGGTCAGCGGCTGGCCGTGGTGGGCCATGTGCAGCAGCACGTGCAGCACGGCCGACAGGCGGTTGTCGGGTTTCATGTAATAAAAAATATTACATGAAACCGGTCGTGTCTACTCCGCCACTTCTTCGACCTGGCGCGGGTGCGGCAGGGTATCGCTGAGCTGCCAGAAGATCAGGGTCGAGGTCAGGGTGATGCTGCCGACGCAGACGAAGGTGGCGTGCAGGGCCGCGGTGGCGGCGGCGTTGCCGCCGAGGTGGGCGTCGAACGCCGCCAGCAGGCTGCCCGCCGCCGCCGCGCCGAAGCCGGTCGCCAGCATCATCACCATCGACAGCAGGCTGTTGCCGGGGCTGGCCATCTCGCGGTCGAGGTCGCGCAGGGTCACCGTGTTCATCACGGTGAACTGCAGCGAGTTGACCGCGCCGAACAGCGCCAGCTGCAGCAGCCGCCAGGCGATGTGCTGGCCCGGCACCACCAGCACGAAGCTGGCCATCATCAGCCCGACCAGCACGGTGTTGACCATCAGCACCCGGCGGTAGCCGAAGCGCGTGACCAGCCGCACTGCGGCGCGCTTGGAGGCCATGCCGGCCAGCGCCACCGGCACCATCATCAGGCCGGCGTTCATCGGGCTCATGCCCAGGCCGACCTGCAGCAGCAGCGGGATCAGGAACGGCATCGAGCCGCTGCCGACGCGCGCGAACAGGTTGCCGAGGATGCCGATGCGGTAGCTGGCGACCTTGAACAGCGCCAGCGGGAACAGCGGCGCCTTCGCGTTGGCCGCATGCAGCCAGTAGCCGGCCAGCGCGGCCAGGCCGCCGATCGCCAGCAGCATCACGAACGCATGGCGCAACCCCAGTTCGGAGATGCCGTCCAGCGCCAGCGACAGCGCCACCATGCCGAACGCCAGCATCAGGTAGCCGGGCAGGTCGAAACGCTGGCGCCGCTCGCCGTAGTGGTCGGGCATCACCTTCAGCGCGGCGCAGAAGCCGATCAGGCCGATCGGCAGGTTGATCAGGAACACCCAGTGCCAGGACGCGATCTCCACCAGCCAGCCGCCCAGGGTCGGGCCGACCAGCGGCCCGATCAGCGCCGGGATCGCGATGAAGCTCATCGCCCGCAGGAAGTCCTCGCGCGGGACCGAGCGCAGCACCGCCAGGCGCCCGACCGGCAGCAGCATCGCCCCGCCGATGCCCTGCACCACGCGCGCGGCGACCAGCTGCGGCAGCTGCTGGGCCGCGGCGCACAGCAACGAGCCGAGGGTGAACACGATGATCGCGGCCAGGAACGTGCGGCGGGTGCCGAAGCGGTCGGCGATCCAGCCCGAGGCAGGGATGAACATCGCCACCGCCAGCGCGTAGGAGAACACCACCGACTGCATCTGCAGCGGGCTTTCGTGCAGGCTCCTGGCCATCGCCGGCAACGCGGTGTTGACGATGGTCGAATCCAGCATCTGCATGAAGATCGCCAGCGACACCAGCCACAGCAGCGGGCGGATCGCGCGATAGGAGGGCTGGAGCGGTACCGGTTGGCTCATCGTGACGGAGTGCGGGTCGGAGGGCCCGATTATCCGGCAAGGCGGGTGCAGGCGATGCGGACGGCCGGATTCGCCGAACCTTCGGCAGGAGCGGTCCCGGTTGGCCCGGGTCATCGGTCGTGATGGAATCTGCCGTGATCCCTCGCCTGTGGGGGGAGGCCTTGGACACTTCAGGCCCGGCGGATCCTGCCGACAGCTCCTCTGCTTTTGCTTCTTGCTTCTTGCTTTTTGTAGGAGCGACTTCAGTCGCGATCAGGCTTTCCCAGAATTCCGTCCGACGAGAACGGATCTTGTGGGAGCGACCTCAGTCCCGACCGGCCTTGCCGGCAAGATCATGGGCACCGGCCAACGCCGCCGCCGTTTGGAAATCGCTGGCTGAGAACGGGGGGGGGGGCAGGCCTGTCAGCGCCTGCTCAATGCGTGCACCGCCTCGACCAGTGCCGCGGCGTGCTCGGGGTCCATGTCCGGCGCCATGCCGTGGCCGAGGTTGAAGACGTGGCCCTCGCGCGAACCGCCGTTGCCGGCGGCGTAGCTGTCGAGCACGCGCCCGGCCTCGCGCCGGATCGCCTCCGGCGAGCCGTACAGCGTGGCCGGATCGAGGTTGCCCTGCAGCGCCACCCTGCCGCCGCTGCGGCGCGCGGCATCGGCCAGGTCGATGGTCCAGTCCACGCCGACCGCGTCGGTGCCGGTGGCGGCCAGTTCCTCGACGTAGGCGCCGTTGCCCTTGCCGAACAGGATCAGCGGGGTGCGTTCCGCGCCGTCGCCGCGCTGCAGTTCGCCGGCGATGCGCGCCATGTACGGCAGCGAGAACTCGCGGTACATCGCCGGCGACAGCACGCCGCCCCAGGTGTCGAACACCTGCAGCGCCTGCGCGCCGGCGGCGCGCTGGGCCGCCAGATAGGCGATCACCGCGTCGGCGACCACGCCCAGCAGCTTGTGCAGCAGCGCCGGTTCATTGAGCGCCATCGCCTTGATCCGCGCGAAGTCCTTGCTGCCGCCGCCTTCGACCATGTAGCAGGCCAGCGTCCACGGACTGCCGGAGAAGCCGATCAGCGGCACCGCGCCGTCGAGCTCGCGGCGGATCAGCCGCACCGCGTCGGTGACGTAGCGCAGCTCGGTCTCGATGTCCGGCACCGCCAGCCGCGCGACCGCGGCGGCGTCGCGCACCGGGTGGCGGAACCTGGGGCCTTCGCCTTCGACGAAATACAACCCCAGGCCCATCGCGTCGGGTACGGTGAGGATGTCGGAGAACAGGATCGCCGCGTCCAGCGGGAACCGGCGCAGCGGCTGCAGGGTAACCTCGCAGGCGATCTCGGGGTTCTTGGCCATGCCCAGGAAACTGCCGGCCTTGGCGCGGGTGGCGCGGTATTCCGGCAGGTAGCGCCCGGCCTGGCGCATCAGCCATACCGGCGTGCAGTCCACGGGTTCGCGGCGCAGCGCGCGCAGCAGGCGGTCGTTCTTCGGCATGGGTATCCTCAGCGAGGCGCGTCGGCGCCGCGGGTGAACATGATCTGGTAGCCGCGCTTGAGCTGGGCGTCGCGGGCTTTCTCGAATGCGCGGTTGGCCTCGTCCTGCAGCAGGAACTGCTCGCGGCGCAGCTGCGAGCGCCCGCCGATCTGGCCGCTTTCGCGCAGCAGTTCCCAGCCGCCGAACAGGTCCGGCTGCAGCGTCAGGGCGACGTAGCGGGGCGGTTCGCCGCCGCCGGGGAGTTGTTGCAGGAGTACGCGCATGGCGCGGATTGTAGCCGCTGCCGGCGACCCGGAACGGGCAGGCGAGAGCCGGGGAGTGTGAGAGGGCTTCAGTATTGACGGACCTGAAGGCTTGTCGGGACTGAAGTCCCTCCCACAGGATAAGCGAATAGCCCCCATCGGAAGCATCGTCACGCGCGGCGGCGCGCCAGGCAGTGCGGTTTCCCGATTGTGCTGCGGCGCGACCGAAGTCCGTCCGCAACGCCACATCAACCGCCGCGCAGCACGTCCAGTACCGCGGATTCGTCCACGTCCGGCACCACCTCGGCCTTGCCGATGCCTCGCCACAGCACCAGCCGCAGCCGGCCGGCCACGTTCTTCTTGTCCAGGCGCATGCGCGCCAGCAGCGCTTCCGGCGCCAGCCCGGCCGGGAGCGCGGTCGGCAGGCCGTAGGCGTCCAGCAGACCGCGCAGCGCCTCGGTATCGGCGTCGCCGGCCATGCCCAGCTTCGCCGACAGCCGTGCGGCCAGCACCATGCCGACCGCGACCGCCTCGCCGTGATTGAGGTTGGCGTTGTGCGGCGCGCCGTAGCCCTGTTCGGTCTCGATCGCGTGGCCGAAGGTGTGGCCGAGGTTGAGCAGGGCGCGCTCGCCCTTCTCCAGCGGATCGCGCTCGACGATCTCGGCCTTGTGCTCGCAGCTGCGCGCGATCGCCTGCGCCAGCGCGGCGGCCTCGCCGGCCAGCAGCGCGCCACGCTCGGCCTTGAGCCATTCGAAGAACAGCGGGTCGCGGATCGCGCCGTACTTGATCACTTCGGCCAGGCCGGCGCGCAGCTCGCGCGCCGGCAGGCTGTGCAGGCTGTCGGTGTCGGCGATCACCGCGCGCGGCGGGTGGAAGGCGCCGACCAGGTTCTTGCCCTGCGGGATGTCCACCGCGGTCTTGCCGCCCACCGACGAATCGACCATCGCCAGCAGCGTGGTCGGCAGCTGCACGCAATCGACCCCGCGCATCCAGCAGGCGGCCGCGAACCCGGCCAGGTCGCCGACCACGCCGCCGCCCAGCGCGAACACGCAGGCGTCGCGGGTCGCGCCGAGTTCGGCCAGCGCGGTGACCGCCGCCCCGAAGCTCTCCAGGGTCTTGGAGGATTCGCCGGCCGGGATCACCAGTTCGCCGACCAGCAGGTCCTGGCGCTGGCGGCGAAGCGCCTCGCGCACCCGCGTGGCGTACAGCGGCGCGACCGAGGAATCGCTCAGCACCAGCACGTGGCGGCCGCGCACGTGCGCGGCCAGGCGGGCGCCGTCGGACAGCAGTTCCGGTCCGATCGCGATGGTGTAGGGATGGTCGCCGCCGACATCGACGGTGCGCGGTGAGGCAGGATTCATGCGGTGGTGCTCTGGCTCTGCCAGCGCGCCGCCAGCCGCAGCACCAGCTGGGCGGTGGCATCGCCGGGGGAAAGGGTGTCGGTATCCAGGATGATGTCGGCGACCTCGCGATACAGCGGGTCGCGCTGGCGCGCCAGCGCGTGCAGCACCTGCTCGCGGTCGTCGCGCTGCAGCAGCGGCCGGCTGCGGTCGCGCGCCAGCCGTTCCAGCTGCGCGGCGACGCTGACCCGCAGGTACACCACGAAGCCGCGTTCGCGGATGCGCCGGCGATTGTCGGCATCGAGGATCGCGCCGCCGCCGGTGGACACCAGCTGGCCCTCGCGCAGCAGCAGCTGTTCCAGCACGGCGCGCTCGTGCTCGCGGAACGTGGCTTCGCCGGAATGCTCGAAGATCGAGGCGATGCTGGCGCCTGCGTGCTCGACGATGGCATGGTCCACGTCGACGAATTCCAGGCCGAAGCGCTCGGCCAGGCGGCGGCCGATGCAGCTCTTGCCGGCGCCCATCGGGCCGACCATCACGAGATTCGGAGCGGGGTTCATCGACCGGAATGCTAGCACCGGCGGGCGCCGATGCGCCGGACGTTCGCCGATGAAACCATTGGCGAACGTTCGCGCCGGGATGGACGATTCGCCCCGGGGGGGCGCCTGCCGCCGATGCGACGGGCCTGTCGCGGGTGCCGACAGGCTTTCTCGAACCTGGTTGGCGCGCATTTTCGGATGCGGGACATGAAGCCCCGTCCCCTCATCCGGCGCTTC
>DNXT01000436.1:6624-7258 GCA_003505795.1 Lysobacteraceae bacterium
CATCCGGCGCTTCGCGCCCCCTTCTCCCGCGGGGAGAAGGGAAGGCTGGGGGGCATTCGCCGGCCGGTGCCGATCAGCGCGGTGCCGGCGCGTGCAGCTGCGGCACGCGCCGTTCATCGAGGGCGACCACGCGGTCGGCCAGCGCCGGCAGGGTGCGCAGCGCGTGGCGGCTGGTGCGTTCGTAGAACTGCACGAACCGCTCGACCTGCGCCCGCGACATGCCGGTGCGCTGCGGCTGCGCGGCCTGCAGCGCCTGCTCCTGCTGCCAGCGCCAGGCCGGCACGATCGCGAAATCAGGCGCCTGCAGCAGCCACAGCCGGTCGAAACGCGCCCACAGCCGCGGGTAGTGATCGCGCAGCGCCTGGTTGCAGTAGCGGCGCCAGCGGCCATCGCCGTCCTCGTCGCGTTCCAGCGGGTTGAGCGGGGAGCGCAGCGCCGCGTCCGGCTCGGCCGGCGTGCCCAGGAACCAGCCTTCCAGCACCAGCAGGTCGAGCGGCCGCTGGATCCGCGGCCATTCGCTTTCCGGCAGGCGGTCGTCGGCGAGCTTGTCGAACCGCGGCAGCCGCACCGGGCCGCCGGCCGCCAGCGCGTCCAGCACCGCGTGCGCCAGCGCCAGGTCGTGGGTGCCGGAGAT